>JALSPY010000105.1 GCA_026985705.1 Hydrogenothermaceae bacterium
TTTCTTTCTCTTTAATTCATAACAAAACTATTTAACTATCTCCATTTTCAATTAAAATTATTAAGATTAAAAACAAAATTTTTTAGGAGGAATTTTTTTAAATGTTGCCAAACAATGACCAAGATTTGCAGAAGAGACTTTTAATAGCTTTACTAATTACCACATTTTTAACTATGGGTTATGTTGCATTTACACAAATTTTCTTTCCTGAGAATACCTCTAAAACAAAATCTCAAACTAAAGTTGAAGCAACTGTTAAGAATACAAACAGCACCACTGGGGCTAAAGAAGTCTATCATACCTCAAATAAAATCACTGGTGAATTTAATCTATTAATGGGAAGTAAAAGGATTAATTCTGATGATTTAAAAGACCTTCTGATTATAAAAACTGAGTATGGAAAGTTGGAAATATCTAAAATAGGGGCAAGAGTAGTTTCTATATATGTTGATAAGTTTAAAACAGATATTATTAGTGATTTTTCAAAGAAAAATAGAATTTTTCCAACAGAGATAATAACTACAGATAGCAGGTTAACGGAGTTAATAAACTTTTCTAAATATGAATTAAAAAAAGATGAAAAAAATAATAGATATATTTTCACCTTAAATAAAGGCGGAGTAAAAGTAGTAAAGATTTTTAAAGTTAACGATGATGGAACTTTATCTCTTCAAATTAAAACAGATGGTTTAAAAAATGTAGGTTTAGCAGTAATAAACGGAGTTGTTTTAAACAGTGAAGACAGTCGTTTTGGGCACAATGGGGCTGTGGTAAAAACAGACAAAAAATTAATAAAACTTGATGCAGATATAAATCAGGAAAAAGTTATAAGGGGAAATATTTTATGGGCTGGAGAAGAGAATAAATATTTCTTACAGATGTTAGCCTCTAAAAATGGTTTTCCAGCTACCCATATAATACCAATATCCTCTGATAAAACATTAGTATTATCTGAAATATCATCAAATTTAGACGGTTTGTTCTTCGGTGGACCTAAACTTTATTCATTACTCGGAAAGATTGATGAAAAGTATTCAAAACTTTGGAATGTAAACCTAGGTCTAGAGGAAACTATAGATTTCGGAATATTTGGAATTTTTGGAAAACCTCTATTTTTACTTATGCATCTAATTTATAAGTTTGTTCATGATTGGGCTATAACTATTATTATTATTACAGTTATATTAAGAATTATCCTATTCCCTCTAAACCATAAAAGTTTAAAAGCTATGAAGAGAATGTCAGAATTAGCTCCTAAAATTCAACAATTACAGAAGAAGTATAAAGACAACCCACAGAAACTTAATGAAGAATTAATGAAGTTGTATGCAGAGCATGGAGCTAATCCAATGAGTGGATGCTTACCTATTTTGGCTCAAATACCTATATTCATAGCTTTATACAATGTTTTAATGGTAACAGTCGAGTTAAAAATGGAGCCTTTCCTGTGGATACCAGATTTGGCTAATAAAGACCCTTACTATATATTACCTATCCTTATGGGATTATCTATGGTAGCTCAACAGTGGATAACTCCTTCCTCCGATAAAAATCAAAAGATGATGATGTATATAATGGCTGGTGTATTTACATTTTTATTTATGAACTTTCCAGCTGGTTTAGTATTATATTGGTTGACTAACAACATTCTTGGAATAGCTCAAAGCTTTATAATTAATAAACAGATGGAGAAGGAAAAAGCAGTCAAAAATTAACTATCTCTTTTTCTTTTTTCTTTAAAGAAATCTTTTGTAAGAAAACACATCTAGATATTTATTTCCTTCATTTTTATCTATTAAATCAGCCATTATCTTTGCAGTAATAGGAGCTAATAATATACCATTTCTGTAATGTCCTGTAGCTATATACACATTTTTTATAAAATAATCTCCCAAAATTGGCTCTAGGTCAGTTGTTCCCGGTCTGTAGCCAAACCAAATTTCCTGTATATTTTTATTTTTCATATGTGGAAATGTGTCTATTAAACCTTTAAACAGCTTCATAACACCCTTTACACTGTTTCCATCCTGAAAACCTACCCTCTCCTCTGTTGCACCTATCACAAGTCTAGAATAATCAAATCTTGGAATGATATATGCCCTAGAACTGAAGAAAACTTTATCTATCTCTCCCATTTCAATATCAACTCCAACCATCTCACCTTTTATAGGAAAAACAGGAATATCTAAAATCTTTCCACTCCAAGCTCCAGCAGATAAAACACAGAAATCTCCATTTACATAACCGTTATTTGTGTATAATCTAAAAAACTCTCCATTTTTTTCCTCTATCTTTATAACTCGTGTTTCTTCTATAACCTTAAAATTTTTTAATGCATACTCCCTTAAAGCTTTCATTAACAGCCTATTATCAACCTGTCCATCTTCCTCAAATAAAACACCTCCGATAATCTCCTTTCCAAGAGATAAATAATTACCTTCTATATCTTTCCTATCTAGCCATTGACCTGATAATCCTAAAGTTTTATACGTAGTTAATCTGTTTATTAACTCTTCAGCATCTTTTTCTGAAAATGCAGGACAGAATATTCCACACTTCCAATAATTCGGATTTATTCCTGTATCTTCTTTTAATTCTTCCACAAAGTCCTTATACATCTGACGGCTTTCTAAACAGAAATCAAAGAAAATTCCCGGTTTTAACCCTTCTGCCTGAGGAGCTAACATTCCACCGGCAACCCAAGAGGCACCAAAACCTATTTTATCTTTATCTACTACAGTAATTTCATATCCTCTTTTATGTAATTCTCTAGCTATAGACAATCCTATAATTCCACCACCTACAATTACTCCCCTTTCCATTTTTTACCTCTTTGATTAGCATTTTTTTTATTTTATCACTGAAAAATATGTTTAACTTTACAATAGTATTGTCAAATTTTTTAAATGTTATATTTTTTTAATAAAAGTAATAATTATTAATAAAGGTTTAAAAATGGAAGTATTAGCTTGGATGTCTGAAAAAAAGAGCAATAACAAGGTTTTATGTAAAGCTTGTAATCAGAGATGTGTTTTAAATATAAATGAAGTAGGAAAGTGTGGAATAAGAAAAGTTAAAGAGGATGGAAATTTATATTTAACAACATATGGATTAGCTGCTGCTTACAATGTGGACCCTGTAGAAAAAAAACCCCTTTTCCATTTCCTTCCCTCTACTCCTATCTTTTCTATAGGGACTGTTGGATGTAATTTCAGCTGTAAATTCTGTCAAAACTGGGAAATTTCACAGTATCCTCAAACACATAATGGAGAGGTTTTTGGGAAAACATTAATGCCAGAAACAGTTGTTAATATTTGCAAAACATATGGTATTCCATCTATAGCTTATACTTACAATGAACCGGTAGTGTTTTTTGAGTATGCATACGACACTATGAAGTTAGCTAATGAAAATGGAATTAAAAATGTTTTTGTCTCAAGTGGATATGAAACAAAAGAGGCTTTAGAAACTTTAGCTCCATATTTAGATGCAATGAATATAGATTTAAAGGCTTTTTCAGATAGATTTTATAGAGAAATTTGTGGCTCTAGACTAAAACCTGTTTTAAAAACTATAGAGCATGCCTATAAACTTGGAATATGGATAGAATTAACAACTTTAATAATACCAAATGAGAATGATAGTCCAAAGGAATTAAAAGAATTAGCTAACTTTATTGCCTCTATAGATAAAAATATACCTTGGCATATCTCTAGATTTTTCCCAGCTTACAAAATGTTAGATAAACCACCAACACCTATTGAAACTTTAAAAATAGCTTATGAAATAGGTAAAGAGGCTGGTTTAAACTATGTTTATGTTGGAAATTTTGACGATGAGGACAGAGAGAGCACATACTGTCTAAACTGTGGGTTTAAAGTAATTGAGAGAAGGGGACATATAGGACAGTATGTTAAGAATAATCTTATAGACGGAAAATGTCCGAAATGTAATACGGAAATAGCAGGGGTTTGGAAGTAGAGGTTTTAATCTATGGCTTACACAAGAGAAGATTATATGAAACTTGTTGCTAATGCAATAGAAAAAATTTTAAAAGATAGATGTCTGATTATATTTTTTGGCTCTATTCTTACAGAGAGATTTAGTAGAACATCAGATATAGATGTTGCTATCTTTTGTAAAGAAAGGTTAAAGTTAAAAGATTATCTAAAGTTAGAGGAAGAGTTAGAAAATATCCCCATTCTAAGGGATATAGATTTAGTTGATATTAGAGATGTAAAGAATTTAAATTTTTTAGAAAACATATTGAGAGGCAGAATTTGGAGAAATTCACCAAAGCTTTTGGAAAACTTAAAAAAGCATACCGAAAGTTTAAAGGGGTAATTGAAAATCCTTTTCTACCTGAAATATTCAGTGAAGAATTTCTTATTGAAATAACAACAAAAAGATTTGAGTATACCTATGAAGCACTTTGGAAAACAGTTAAAGAGTTTTTAAGGG
Organism: Hydrogenothermaceae bacterium; assembly: GCA_026985705.1. Lineage (GTDB taxonomy): Bacteria > Aquificota > Aquificia > Aquificales > Hydrogenothermaceae > QNZC01. The sequence goes on from JALSPY010000105.1 coordinate 4,462, forward strand.
TAAGAGGTTTAGAGTGTAATTCTCCTAAATCCTGTTTTAAGGAAGCATTTAAGGAAGGCTTAATATCTGAAGAGTATGAAGATACAATTTTTTATATGATTTTGTTAAGGAACAGACTTGTCCATGTGTATGATGAAGAAATGGCTCGTGAGATTTATTTAAAATTAAAAGATGGAAAGTTTTTAAAAGCTATTGAAAGTGTTATAAAAAATTTAGAAAATGAGGAAGTTTAGTCTTTACTTAAACTTATTAATTTAGATTTTTTATTGTTTTATAGAAAAAATTATAAAGAAAAGAGAAGGATTTTTATATTTCTATTTCTTTATGTCTTGCAGCGTGGCATTGTATGTTAACTGCTACAGGTAAGGATGCAATATGAGATGGAGCAATCTCAATTTTAACATCTATAACAGTTATTTTTCCTCCAAAACCTAAAGGACCAACCCCAAGTTTATTAGCTTCCTCTATTAACTCCTCCTCTAACTTTGCAATTTTAGGGTCAGGATGTCTTTCTCCTATATGTCTAAATAGAGCTTTTTTAGCTAAAACTGTAGAGTAATCAAATGTTCCTCCAATCCCCACCCCTACGGTGAAAGGAGGACAAGCATTAGGTCCTGCATTTGCAATTGAGCTTAAAACAAATTTTTTCACACCTTCCAAACCATCTGCCGGTTTCAACATTACCTGTTTACTTTGGTTTTCAGAACCACCACCTTTAGCAGCAAACTTTATTTTAATTTTATCACCGGGGACTATGTTGTAGTATATCAATGCTGGAGTGTTATCTTTTGTGTTTTTCCTCTCAAATACAGGGTCATAGGCTAAAGAAGCTCTTAAATAACCTTCCTTCGTTGCCTCTCTAACTCCCTCATTTATAGCATCTGTTATATATCCATCTGTTATCCTTACATCCTGTCCTATATCAACAAAAAACACCGGATAACCTGTGTCTTGACAGTATGCTACCTGCTCGGTCTTTGCAGTTTCAGCATTTTTTAATATTAAACCTAATATCTCCTTTCCTATTTCTGAAACTTCTTTCTCTTTTGCTTCTTCTATCGCTTTAACAAAATCTGATGGAAGATTATACTCTGTATCCATTACAAGTTTTTTTACAGCCTCTTTTATATGCTTTGCTGAAATCTCCCTCATTTCCAAAACTCCCTTTAAAATTTTTTAAATCAATCCTAACTCTTTTATTCTACTTATACCATTTTTAACAGAGTTAACAGATTTTTCCCATAACTTCCATTCTTCCTCATTTAGCTCAAGTTTAATAATTTCTTCAACTCCCTCTTTACCTAGCTTAACTGGAACTCCAACATAAACATCATTAGCTTTGTAATAATCACCTTCTTCACCTTCCAAATATGTAGAGCATGGCATTATTTCCTTTTTATCCTTTAAGATAGCTTCTATCATATATGCTGTTGATGAGCCGGGAGCATGATATGCTGATGTGCCCATATAGTTAACTATCTCACCACCACCAAACTTTGTTCTTTCTACAATCTCTTTTAATCTTTCTTCTGGAATAAGTTTATTTAAAGGTATACCTGCAATATTTGAAACTGATAGAACAGGCACCATATCATCTCCATGCCCACCTAGGACATAAGCATTTATATTCCTTACCGAAACTCCAACTTCCATACTTAAAAAGCTTTTAAATCTAGCAGTATCTAAAACTCCTGCCATTCCTATAACTCTGTTTTTTGGAAAACCTGTAAGTTTAAAAGCAGCATATGTTAAAACATCAACAGGATTTGATACGACTATAACAATAGAGTTAGGAGCAAATTTTTTTATTCTTTCAGATAAAATTTTGATTATTCCAACATTTTTTGATAGTAAATCATCTCTGCTCATTCCCGGTCTTCTAGGAAAACCTGCTGTGATAACAACAATATCTGAATTTTCTAAAGGTTCATATCCTTCACCATCAGGAGAAACTACATAACCTTCAACTTCCACATCTGAGCCTAAGGATGTAGCCATCTGTTTTATATCTAATGCCTTTCCTTTAACAAATTCAAAAGTTTTATCTTCAGTTTTCCTAGGAATATCAAATAGTTTTACATTTGCTAATTCCTTTATAGCTAAGATGTTTGCCACATGCTCCCCAACGTTTCCTGCCCCTATTATAGAAACGGTTGGTCTCTTATAGTGGGTCATTTATAAATCCTCCTTGATACTAACGATAAAATTTCTTACAACTTATTATAAATCAATTAAAAAAATATAAAGCAAAAATTAGATAAGAAATATTTTTCAATTAGTGAGTTTGCACAGCTTACATGGTCTTAAATCAAAGATTTGAAGTATAAAGCATATCTCATCTAAACTTATAGTTTCTACTTTTTTATCCTTTAACTTTATTCTCTTACTTTTATTCTTTCTTTTCTTTCTTTGTTAAGTAAACTTTATATGGTTTATCAGTAAAATATCTGTTGCACTCATCATATCTGTATTTTATTTTAATTTTTTGATTTATATCTTTGTAAACTTGGTTATAACTATATTTTGAACATCTTATAATATATATATTCCTTTCCTTAGTATTTTTCCTATTTGTTTTTTCTTTTTTATATCACCTTAAGTGTACTGAATACTAAATTAGTTTTTTAATCTTTATTTTTATAAATAAAATTATGCTCAGTTCCATTTAATAATCTCTGTATATTAGATGAATGTTTTAGAATAATTATTATTGCTGAAATTAGTATTATGTAGCTATAAAAGAAGTTATTTGTTATTACAAAAAATACCAGCCAAGATATTGAAGCTGTTAATATTGATGCTAATGAAACATAACCTGAAACTAAAAATACACCTAACCAAAATAGAAAAAGTATTTGTGTAGCTTTAACTGATATAGCTAACATTACACCTAAACCTGTTGCTACACCTTTTCCACCTTTAAATTTCATAAATATAGAAAAACAATGTCCCAGAATGGCAAGAAGGGCAACCAAAGCTACATATCTACTTGGAAAGTTTAGAAAATTTTTAGCAATATAAACAGGGATAAAACCTTTTAATGCATCAAGTATTAATACTAAAATTCCAGCTTTTTTGCCTACCGTTCTAACAACATTAGTTGCTCCTATATTACCACTTCCTTCTTTCCTTACATCCTTACCGAAAATTCTACCTACTATATAGCCAAATGGTATAGAAGCTATTAAGTAAGTCCCGATTAAATATATTATCAAAAACATTATGCTTCCATTTCTCTAACTGTTTTTATAAAGTAAATAATACCTGAATAGTAAGCTAAAAAGATAGATATAAGTAAAAATATTTTCCCCAACGTTATAAATTTTATTGAAAGTAAGAATATTGCTCCAAATTGACAAGAAGTTTTAAGTTTCCCTTCGTTAGAGGCAGGTAATATATATCCCTTCTTTGCTCCCAAACTTCTTATCCAAGTTATTAACATTTCCCTCAAAACTATAAAGTAAACCCAAAAAGAGCTTATGTAATGTTTTTCTACAAATGCAGTCAATACTGAAATTGTAAAGATTTTATCAACTGCAGGGTCTAAAAGTTTTCCACTATCAGTAGTTATATTAAATTTTCTTGCTATAATTCCATCTAAATAGTCAGTTAATATTGCTAGAATGACTAAAAAACCGGATATATATATTTTTTCATTCAAAATAGAAAGGATTAACGGAGGGATTATGAAAATACGGGAGAAAGTGATAAAGTTAGCCTCCGTGAATATTTTCAAGTTATTTACCACCTTTTCTCTTTCTAATATAGGCTGGTATATTATCTAATTCTTCATAATCTATTTCATCAAATATATTTCTTTTTTCTTCCTTCTTTATTTCTTCTTTAGGAGAACTGACCTGAGATTTCGGTATTCTTTTAGTTTCTTCAATTTTTCTTCTTTCATTGATTCTTTTTACCCTTTTTTCTTCCTTCTCGTCTTCAAAATCCGTAGCCACAACAGTTATTCTCATCTCATCTTCTATATTCATATTTAAACTAGCTCCAAATATTATATGTGCATCTTGATGGGCTTTTTCTCTTATTTGGTCAACTGCTTCTTGAACATCTTCATACGTTAAATCAGGACTTATTTCTAAATTAATAAGCAATCTCCTTGCTCCTTCTATAGATGTTCCGTCAAGTAATGGGGAGCTTATAGCTTCATTTACAGAAGTTTCCACTTTACCTTCTCCTTTACCTTCACCTACACCTATAAGAGCTTTTCCTCCATCCTCCATAATCGTTTTTACATCTGCGAAATCAACATTAACTAAACCGGGAACTAGGATTATATCTGTTATTCCTTTAACTGCCTTGTATAAAATATCATCAACTAATTTAAACGCTTCTGCAAATGTAAATCTTTTTCCCGCTATTGTAGCTAATCTTTGATTATGTATAACTATGTATGTATCAACAACATCTTTTAGTTTAGCTAATCCTTCCTCTGCTATCTTTGCTCTCCTTGGACCTTCAAAATCAAAAGGTTTTGTAACTACTGCAACAGTTAGTATTCCCAATTCCTTTGCTGCTTGAGCTATTACTGGAGATGCACCTGTTCCTGTTCCACCTCCTAAACCTGCTGCTATAAACACCATATCTGCACCTTCCATAGCTTCCTTTATAACTTCTATATTCTCCTTTGCTGCTGCTTCTCCGATTTCAGGTTTTGAGCCTGCACCTAAACCTCTGGTTATACTTTCTCCTATAGGTATCTTATTAGGAACAGGTAGAGAGTTTAAATGTTGTAAATCTGTATTTACTATATAAAGCTCTACATCCTGCAAACCTTCTGTATGCATTCTTGTCACTGCATTACTGCCACCGCCACCAACTCCGAAAACTTTTATTTTTGATGGATTTTTAGCTTCAAAATTAAAATTTTCCATCTAATTTCCTCCTAACTTCATCGTTTTAAAAACTGCCTTTTAATTTATCTATAATCCTTTTTACAAAGGAAAAAATATCTATCTCTTTATCTGCAAAGATTGAAAACAAGCCTACAGAGTTATCTATTAGATTTGCTTTATGGTATAGCATAATTCCTACTGTCGTAGAGTACTCTGGTTTGTATAGTTTATCATTATATCCTTTAAAATCCTTTGGTTTTCCTATCCTTACATCAGTTTTAAATACTGTTTCTGCTAATGTTTTTATATCGGGAGTGTTTGCTACTCCTCCAGTTAAAACTATTCCACCTTTTAATTTATTTGTATAACCTTTTTTATCTAATTTAGCTTTTACCAACTCAAATATTTCAGTTAATCTTGCCTCTATAGTCTCAACTAATTCCACATTGTTTATCTGAATAGGCTCATCAACACCTATTGGTAAAACTTCTATTATAGAATTATCTGCATACTCTAATAGGGCAGTTCCATAATCAACTTTTATAGTTTCTGCTTCTTCCTTTGAGATTTTAAATCTATGAGCTATATCCATTGTTATCTGATTTCCCGCTATAGGTATAGATGTAGTATAATCTAACCCTTTATCTATAAAAACAGCTATATCCGTAGTTCCAGCTCCTATATCAATCACTGCAACTCCAAGGTCTTTTTCATCTTCATATAAAACTGCCTCTGCAGATGCTACAGGATTTGCGACAAAGTCTATTGGTCTAATTCCTGCTTCTGTTATTACTCTCTTTAAATTTTTATAGTCATTTTCCCTTACTAGTATGAGATGAAATTCTCCCTCCAGCTTACTTGCAGTTAGTCCTACTGGCTCCTCAACTTCATTATAACCATCTAGTTTATACTTTTTAGGAATTATGTGTAAAATTTCATATCCATTTGTTTCTATACTATCAGCTAGTTTATTTAACAGAGCATCTATATCCTCATCCTGTATAGTTTTTGCTCCTTCTGGAAAAACTTCTTCTTCACTTTCATTTGCACATACTATATGATAACCACTGGCATTTGCTATAACACTATCTATCTTATACCCAATAATACTTTCAGCTTTATCAACTGCTTCCTTTATTGATTGTATTGCATCAAATGACCTTACAACTAATCCTTTATCTAAACCTCTAGTTAATGCCTCTCCTACAGCTGTAATGTATAACTCTCCATCTTTTATCTCTCCTACTGCTACAACAGTTTTGTAAGTTCCTACATCTAAAACAACAATAGATTTAGTTTTCTCCATCTTTATTCTTCTCCTTTCCTATTACCATATGTTTAAAGCGAAAGTCTAACAAGGTATAATCATTTATGTTTTTAACTTTTAATAAAAATTTTTCTGCTTTTTTCACATTTCTTTCTAAATTCTCTATACCAAACACAAAAGTTTGGTTATTTTTTAAAACACAAGCAATCTGATTTCTATATATTATATATTTTTCTGGACTAAACTTTTTACAAAATTTATTATCTAACTCCTCCAACTTTTCTAGTTTTAACCTATCAATCTTTTCATCATTTATTATTATTCTTAACAGATTTTTTGGATTTAAATTTGGATAATACTTTTTATCTAATTTTACACCTTCCTTAGTAATAAAAAAATTTTTATTGTTTATAGAAACATAACCAAATGGTTTATACTCTGTAATTATTAATTTTATTTTTCTAAAACCTGGTTTTTCCAATTTTAAAGATTTTATAAAAGGGAATTCCTCCTTAAATTTTTCTTTAATATCCTTTTCATTTAAGGAAAACCATATTTTATTTGCTAAAATCTCTTTCACTTTTTCCCTGTTTAATTTATCTGAACCTTCTATTACAACTTCTTTTACTCCTAAATTTTTATAAAATAAATCTCTAATCTGAGGTATCTTTACAAGATTTAAACCAAGTAAGGCACATAATATTATCCATACTAAAAATGAAAGTTTTTTATAGAGTTTCATTTAATGCTCCCATTATTATTTTCAAAATTAATTCTTTAAAATCTATTCCATCTTTTTCTGCTGCTTTTGGCAAAAGACTGTGGTCTGTCAATCCGGGAATTGTATTTAATTCTAAAAAATAAGGCTTATTGTCTTCCCCCAGTATATAATCTATTCTAACTGCCCCTTTACATTCTAAAATATTATATATCTCCAATGATAAATTTTGAATATATTTATAAATATCTTTCTCTATTTCAGCGGGACATATATACTCTGTAGAGGAGGAAAAATATTTATTTTTATAATCATAAAAACCATCTTTAACTTTTATTTCTATAATATCCAACGGTTTCCCATTAATTACCCCAACTGTTATCTCTCTTCCCTTTATAAAATCTTCAACCAGTATTTTTTGATTAAATTTAAATAATTCATCTAAAGTATCAATTAACTCAGATTTATTTTTAACTATGGAAACACCTATGGAAGAACCTTCCTCTGCAGGTTTTAAAACCTTTGGAAATTTAGAGAGATCTAATTTTTCTATATCTTTATTACTTTTAATAACTTCCCAATTAGCCATAGGGATGTTATATGTTTTAAGAATTCTTTTTGTGAAGTCTTTATCCATTGTAATAGAGCTTGTTTTCACAGATGAGCTTGTATGTTTAAAACCTAAGAATTCTAAAACTCCCTGTATTACTCCATCTTCTCCACCTTTTCCGTGTAAAACATTAAAAACTACATCAGGCTTATAATTTATAATCTCTTTTATAAATTTTTCCCTCTCCACTGGGTCAAAAACTTTGTATTCTAAGTTTAACTCCTTTAAAGCACTTTCTACTGCTTTTCCACTTTTTATAGATATTTCTCGTTCAGAAGAATTTCCACCATACAAAAGAGCTATCTTTAGATTTTTCCTCAATCTGTTCTCCTTACTATTTTCTTATTTAATTTAATAATAACAAATTTAATAAGTTTTGAGTTTTAAAGGTTAGATTTAAGGTTTTTATAAGATTTATTGTATTTTTATGACTAACTGTTATTTTATTTTTGTATTAATTAAATCACCTGTTGTGTTAAACAGTGGAAAGCCCCTTTACCAATTAAAATTTTATCAGCAGGTAATCCTATAACCTTTCTGTCTTTAAAATGTTTTTGAATTTTATCTAAAGCTATTTTGTCTGTTTCTCTATAGAAAGTTGGGACAATAACATATTTATTGGTTATATAAAAATTCATATAATTTGCAGGTAGTATGCTATCTTTTTCTTCATCAGGATACTTATAGTA
>JALSPY010000106.1 GCA_026985705.1 Hydrogenothermaceae bacterium
TTTTGACAATTTAAAACCTCTTAGTATTTATTGTTGTAGTAATTAATAAAAGATTAGACTATTTTAGTCAATAAAAAAGTTTAATATATATTGAAAGATTTTTTTTACAGAATTTAATTATAAATATTAAAAATGAAAGGAATATTAAAATGGATACTAATATTGCTACAAATACAGACAAATTAATAAGTTCTCTTATAGAGAAAGTTTCATATCTTCCTAAAGAGGATATAGAGAAAATAAAAGAAACTGCATACTATATTGTTGATAAACATAAAGGTCAGTTTAGAAAATCAGGAGAACCTTATCACACACATCCTATAGAGGTTGCTAAAATAGTAGCAGGGTTAAAACTTGATACAGCTAGTATTATATCAGCTCTTCTTCACGATATAGTAGAAGATACAAACACACCTTTAGAGGAGATTAGAGAGAAGTTTGGAGAAGAGATAGCTTTTATTGTTGATGGGTTAACAAAAATATCAAAACATAAATTCAATTCTAAGGAAGAAGCTGAAGCTGAAAACTTTCGCAAAATGTTAGTTGCAATGGGAAAAGATTTTAGAGTTATTTTAGTTAAACTGGCTGATAGATTACATAATATGAGAACTTTAGATGCCTTAAGACCTGAAAAACAGAGAAGAATTGCAAACGAAACATTAAAAATTTATGCACCTATTGCCTCAAGGATAGGTTTATGGAAAATAAAAAGTGAATTAGAAGATTTATCATTTAAGTATTTACACCCTGAAGATTACAAAAAGATAGTTGAGTTTATATCACACTCTAAAGATGAGCAAGAAAGATTTCTAAAAGATATAATAAAAAGGGTAGAAAAGGAGCTTAAAACATACGGTATAGAGGCAACCATCCAGTATAGAGTAAAACATCTTTACAGTATTTATGAAAAATTATTTAGAAAAAATTTAACACTAAATCAGGTTTATGATATTTATGGAATAAGAATATTAGTTAATGATATTAAGGATTGTTATCTAACTTTAGGATTAATTCATCAGTTATGGAGACCTATAGAGGGAAGAATTAAAGACTATATAGCTAATCCTAAACCTAACAACTATCAAGCTTTACACACATCAGTTATAACGGAAAAGGGAAAGATAGTAGAGTTTCAGATAAAAACTTACAAAATGCATGAAATAGCAGAAAAAGGTATAGCGGCACACTTCAGATATAAAGGTGGAAAGTATTTAACAGACAAAGATTTAGAAATATTTAGATGGTTATGGGTTGTTTTAGAGAGTATTAGAAATAGTAAAGACACAGAAACATTAAAGGATTTAAAGGAAAATTTAAATAAAGAGCTTACAACAGAGGAAATATATGTCTTAACTCCAAAAGGGGATATAATCAAACTTCCTTTAGATGCAACTCCAGTTGATTTTGCCTATAAAATACATACAGAAGTAGGACATAGAACTGTTGGAGCAAAGGTTAACGGTCAGATTGTTTCTCTAGATACAAAACTTAAGACAGGAGATATTGTAGAGATAAAAACAGGTAAAAAACCTAATCCTAAAAAGGATTGGCTTAGATTTGTAAGAACTTCTAAAGCAAGGACAAGTATAAGACAATTTTTATCCAAACAACTAAAAGAAGAAAACTATAATCTTGGGAAAAAACTTCTTGACAAATTTCTAAGAAAAATAGATAAAAGTTTTAAAGAATTAACGGAAGATGAAAAAGAAAAAATTACTAAAAGATTTGGATTTCATAATTTTGAAGATTTAGTTATCTCAATAGGAAGTGGTAAGTTATCTCCTGCAAAAGTCGTTTCATTTCTGTCAACTAATGAAGTATTTAATAGAGAAATTTCCCAAAGAAAAACAGAAGGATGTAAAACTAAAGATATATGTATAGAGGTTGATGGTATATCTAATATAATGTTGAATATTGCTAAATGTTGTATGCCAATTCCCGGTGAGGATATAGTTGGAGTTGTAGTTAAAGGAAAGGGCATATCTATACATAATAAAGATTGTCCAAATATTCAAAAAATTTTAAAGAAAGAACCAGAAAGAATTTTACCTTCCAAATGGTCTGATAAGAAACTGAAAACATTTCCTGTTAAATTAAGAATTATTACAGATGATAAACCGGGCATATTAGCAAATATATCTTCAACTATAGCCAATCAAAAAGTTAACATTACAGGTATTAACTCTAAATCAACCTCATTAAAAACCGCTATCATAAATCTCCAGATAGAAGTTTACGACATTAATCAGCTAAATAAAATTATTAACTCATTAAAAGGTTTAAAGGGAATAAGAAAAGTTGAAAGGATTAGGTTAAGGAATATATAATTCTAATTCATTACTATATAAAGCAGTCTAGAAAAATGATAAATAGTTTTAAGGATTTAACATTATTAAGTTTAATAATATCTATATTTTTCTCCGTTAACTATTCATTAGCTAAAAGTAAAGGTTTTAGACTTTCTAAAAATTTAAAAAATAAACCAAAAGTAATTAATTTAGTTAAAAATTCTAAAAGAAAAAGAGTTTTAAAGATAAAAAACTTTATAAATAATTATAAAAGTAAAATAGACAGGAAGTTAAAAGCTCTTCATTTAAAGAAGAATAAGAGGATAGGTAAAAAAATTGAAATTTTTACAGAAAAATTATTAAGAATAAAATATCCTGTTGAAAAGGGGTATAAAATTTTAAAAGAGATTTACTTGATTGATAAAAATGGTAAACTGTTGAAAGTTAATATAAACGGGAAAAATAGAAGTAGAAGGTTGGATTTTGTTGTACTGAAAGGGAAAAACGTTATAAGAATTATTGAAGCTACGACAAAAACAGCAAATAAAAAATATCAATCTCTAAAGGAAATGCTTATTAGAAATAAATTTAAAGAAATCTTTGTAAAAGAGAATTCAACCGGTAAACTAATTCCTATTCCTCAAAATATAAAAATTGAAATTATTAGAGAATTTGATGGAATATAATTATAAGTAAATAACTATATTAATAGGAGAAAAAATGAGAATACATTATCTTCAGCATGTTCCATTTGAGCCTCCAGCAAACATAGAGAAATGGGCTAAAAGTAAAGGTTTTCAGATAAAAGGAACAAGACTTTACAAAAATGAGCCTTTTCCAGATTTTTCATCATTTGACATACTGGTTATTATGGGTGGTCCAATGGGAGTTTACGATGA
>JALSPY010000107.1 GCA_026985705.1 Hydrogenothermaceae bacterium
AGGTTTTACATACATAGGGACAATAGACGGTCATAATTTGAAAGATTTAGAAGAAACATTAGAAAAAATCAAAACGATAAGAGGACCTGTGTTAGTTCATATTATTACTCAGAAGGGAAAAGGTTTTAAACCTGCTGAGGAAAATCCAACACCATTTCACGGAATATCACCATTTGACAAAATTACAGGTACACCGATAAAGAAAGCTATAACTAAACCTAGTTGGAGTAAAGCGTTTGGAGAAGCATTAATTGAACTGGCGGAAAAGGATGAAAAGATAGTAGCAATAACACCAGCTATGAGAGAAGGCTCCGGGCTAACAGAATTTTCAAAAAGATTTCCTAACAGATTTTTTGATGTTGGAATTGCAGAACAACATGCTTCAACATTTGCAGGAGGTTTAGCTAGAGAAGGATTGAGACCTGTTGTAGCTTACTATTCAACATTTCTACAAAGGGCATATGACCAAGTTATACACGATATAGCATTACAGGAGCTACCGGTTGTTTTTGCAATTGATAGAGCAGGATTAGTTGGAGAAGATGGACCAACACATCACGGAGTTTTTGATATAGCCTTTTTAAGAACTGTCCCGAACATAATTATTACTGCACCTAAAGATTGGCAAGAGTTAAGGGATTTACTATACACAGGAATATATTCAGGAAAGGTTTTTGCAATAAGATATCCTAGAGGAACAGTTATAGGAGAGAAAAAGGAAGGTTTTAATAAATTAGAAATTGGTAGTTGGGAAGTTTTAAAGGAAGGAAAAGATTTAGTTATACTAGCTGTTGGTAAGTATGTTAAAAGGGCATTAGAAACAGCAGATATACTAAATAAGTATGGTTTTAAACCTACTGTGGTTAATGCAAGATTTATTAAACCTATGGATTATAAACTATTAAATCAACTCTTAAAAACAAATGAGTATATTATCACAATGGAAGATGGAGCTTTAAATGGCGGTTTTGGAAGTGGAATTGTGGAGTATATAGCAGATAACTTTTACTTTAACAAAGTTTTAAGATTTGGAATTCCTGATAGATTTATAGAACATGGAAAAGTTGAGTTGTTGGAAAAAGATTTAGGATTACTTCCTGAACAGATGGCAGAAAAAATAAAGAGAATGCTTTTAAATTCTAACTATAAAGTTGTAGGTTAAAACTGAATATCAAAGGCATTAAAAACTGGACCTTCATAACACACCCTTTCATATTTTTCTTCCTTTACATTTTTTATTACGCAACCTATACATATACCAAAACCACAAGCCATTTTACTCTCAAGAGATAGATATGTTGGTATATTTATCTCCTTTGCAACCTTCACCACTGCCTTCATCATACCTTTAGGACCACAAACCATTAAGGCAGTATTTTCTTTCTCTAAAGCCAACTCCTTTAAATCCTTAGTTATCAATCCCTTTATTCCATAACTTCCATCTTCTGTGTAAATTAAAGTTTTATCCTTAAAACCATTTTCCTCAATCCAATCTAACATTGATAGCTGTTCTCTTCTTCTAACTCCATATAAGGCAGTAAAGTTTTTCCCTTTCTCTTTTAACCTTTTCATTAACAGTGATAAACCGGCAAAACCTATACCTCCACCAACAAGTATATAGTTATCAAACTTATCCTCTGGGAAAAATCTCTTACCTAACGGTGCCAAAATATCTATAAACTCACCTTTTTTTCTATAAGTTAATGTTTTTGTTCCTTTACCATACACGTCGTAAAAGAATAAAACTTCATCTCCATCAATATCCGCTATAGCAAAAGCTCTTCTCATCATAGGGTCAAACTGACTGTCATATGTAGCTTTAATCATAGCAAATGCTCCAGCTGGTGAGCTTTTCAAATCGGGAGCTTTAACCCTTAAAAGCCAAGTTCTTCCAGAAATATATCTGTTTTCCAATATCTCATACTTTTTATCAAATATCATCAATCTCTTACCTACCCTAAAAGTTGAAATACCTAACCTTAAACACTAGTATTATATACTGTTATTCTAAAATTTTGATTTTAAATGAAGGTTAAAACCTTTGAGAAGGAAAAATAGATTAAAAAGTTTTATAAAATTTGTTTTTTATACATTTTTAATAATTTTTTCTATAGGTTTGTCCTTTATTATCTACTATATATCTAAAGCAATACAAGATATTCCAGATGTAAGACAACTTGAGACATTTAAACCTCGTCAGGTTATTCAAGTATACGACTACAAAGGAAAACTAATAACAGAGTTCTACTATCAAAGAAGAAAGTATGTTCCCATTAAAAAAATTCCTAAGATTGTAAAAGAGGCTTTTATATCTATAGAGGATAAAAATTTTTACAAAAATAATGGTATAGATATAGAAGGTATAGTTAGAGCGGCTATAAAAAATATATCAACTGGTAGGATTGTTGCCGGTGGAAGCACAATATCACAACAGCTTGTAAAAAATCTATTTTTAACTCCTAAAAAAAGTTTTAAAAGAAAGATTAAAGAAATGTATTTAGCAATAAAACTGAATAAAACTTATCCAAAGGATAAGATACTAGAAATGTATCTTAATTACATATACCTCGGGCATGGAGCCTACGGCGTAGAAGCTGCCTCACAAGTTTATTTTGGAAAACATGTATGGGAATTAAACTTGTGTGAAGCTGCTACCATAGCCGGTTTACCTAAAGCTCCAAGTAAGTATGACCCATATAAAAATCCAGATTTAGCAGTAAAGAGAAGAAATTTAGTTTTAGATAGAATGGTTGAGGAAGGGTATATTTCTCCACAGCAGGCTGAAAAGTGTAAAGAAAAAGCTATAAAACTTGTTGGAAAGGAAAAAAGTAATAGAAGATATGATGATTATTTTACAGAGGAAGTAAAAAAGTGGTTCATAAAAAATTTTGGTATAGACGCATTCTATAAAGGTGGATATAAAATTTATACTACTTTAGATTTTGACCTACAGAAAAAAGCTACAAAATTAATTCAGAAACATTTAGAAAAATTACAGGAAACTGTTGGTTTTCCAAAATTAACTGTAGGTGAAAAACGAAAACTTTTGAAACTTTATAAACAGGAAGAAAATATAAAGGAATTAAAAAAAGGAAATATATATGTTGCACTTATTGAAGATATAGATTATAAAAACCACTTAATAAAGTTTAAAATTTATAATTTTAAAGGGGAAGTTAAGTTTAATGGAAGTTTAGTTGAAGCTAAAAAAGGTTTACCTTTCTACGTTGAGTATTTAGGGAAAAATAAATTTAAATTTGTTCCTTTTTTAGAAACTGCGTTAATCTCAATATACCCAAAAACAGGAGCAATAAGAGTGTTAATTGGTGGATACTCATTTAAGAAAAGTAAATTTAATAGAGCTACTCAAACAAAAAGACAACCCGGTTCCGCATTCAAACCTATAGTTTATGCTATGGCAATAAAGAAAGGTTATACCCAAATATCTTATGTTTATGATGAACCTATAGGATACTGGGACATAGGGAGCGGTAGAATATGGGTTCCTAAAAACTATGACAAAAAATATAGAGGTAGAGTAATTCTCAGATATGCTTTAGCCCACAGTTTAAATGCTGCAGCTGTAAACCTCTATCATAATGTAGGTAAAAGAAATGTTGTTAATTTAGCACATCTTTTAGGAATAAAAACTAAACTTTATCCTGTTCCATCGTTAGCATTAGGAAGTTATTCAATTAAACCTATAGAGTTAGCTACAGTTTATTCCACATTTGCAAATGGTGGTGTAAGGTGTAATCCATACTTAGTAGAGGAGGTTAAAGACTTTACAGGGGAAAAAGTATACTCACATGAGCCTAGATGTTATAGTGTTTATCCTGCTTCTGAAAATGCAGTTGTTATAGATTTATTAAAAGCCGTAGTTAAGGAAGGAACAGGAAGAAGAGCTCTTTCTCTGGGCTTTCCGGTAGCGGGAAAAACTGGAACAACAAATGAGTATTCTGATGCTTGGTTTGCCGGTTTTTCAACGAAAATTACGACTGTTGTTTGGGTTGGCTACGATGTAAAGAAAAAGATAGGAGAAAAAATGACAGGCTCTAGGGCTGCCCTTCCACTCTGGATAAAAGTTATGGATGTAGCCCATCCATTTAAAAACAAGGTCCCAGACTTCACTCTACCTGATGGAGCTGCATACTATACTATAAACATGAGTTATCTAGTTTTAGCAACTCCAGCCTGTCCTGTAAATAACAAAAATTTAGTTTTTGTAAAGGGAACACAGCCGGATATAACATGTAGCGATTTACACATAAAACCTCAAAATACACAAGAAAAGTCTGTAGAGGAATTAGAAAAAGAAATAGAAGAGTTTGAAATACAAAATGAAGAAGGGTTATTCAAAAATGACAGAGAAAAAGAAGACAAGGAGAAAATTGATAAAAAGCAAAATAATAGTGTAAATTAAAATCAAAATGGGAAAAAACATTAAAGGAGTTAAAAATGGCAGATGAAATCAAAGTAATAATAACAGGTCATTTTTCCGCAGGAAAAACTCAATTTATAAAAACTTTGGTAAATAATGTTGTATCTACAGAGGTTCCTTTAACTAATAAGGAAGAAAAAAATGAAAAAGATTTAACAACTGTAGCTTTAGATTATGGAAATGTTGAGATAGATGGAAAGAAGGTTCATTTATTTGGAACACCGGGGCAGGATAGATTTGATTTTATGTTAGATGTTTTATCTAAAAATTTTGATGCAGTTATTATTCTCCTTGATTCTACAAATAGAGAAGGTATTGAAAAAACAAAAAAGTTTATAAAGTATTTTATAAATTATAAAAAACCATTAGTTATAGCTTGTAATAAACAGGACTTAGATAATAAATTTTCAATAAGTGAAATATCTAAAATGCTAAATATACCCGAAAAATATTTAAAATCCCTTATTGCTACTGACAAAACTAAAACCTCTACTTTATTGAAAGAATTAATAAGTTTTGTTGAGGAAAAAAATAGATTAAATAAGGTATAGGTTGATAAAAATCTGAAGGCACATACTATTTTAGTATTATAAATTTTTGTAGAGAGGATAATCTATGAAAATTCTTATTCTATCAGGGGGAAGTGGAACGAGATTATTTCCATTATCAAGGGAGTTGTATCCAAAGCAGTTTTTAAAGTTTGGGGATAAATACTCATTTTTCCAAAAAACATTTTTAAGAAATATAAATTTAGTTGAAGATTATAGAGACATATTAATACTTACAAATGAAAAGTATAAATTTCTTGTAAGAAATCATCTAATTGAATTGATAGGTAAAGAAAAAGTAGAAGATAAAATTAAAATTTTGCTTGAACCTGTTAAAAGGAACACAGCTCCAGCTATAGCCTTTGCAGTTAAATATCTTTTGGAAATTGAGGAAGTATCTCCTGAAACAGTTTTATTTATATCTCCATCAGACCATCTAATAAATCCTGAAGATAAATTTGTTGAGTATGTTAAATTTGCTGAAAGTATAGCTAAAGAAGGTTATATAATAACATTTGGAGTTAATCCATACACTCCAGAAACAGGCTATGGTTATATAGAAGCTGATATAAAATCTCCACTAAAAATGGATAAGGCATTCCAAGTTTTTAAAGTAAAAAAGTTTCATGAAAAGCCATCTTTAGAGTTGGCTCAGAAGTATATATCTACTGGGAACTATTTCTGGAATAGTGGAATGTTTATGTTTTCAATAAAAACAATTTTAGAGGAGTTTAAAACCTTTTCACCAGATATATTTAGATTAATAACAGAAAACTCGTTTGAAGATTTAATAAAGAAATTTATAGAAATGCCAGATATATCTATAGACTATGCTATAATGGAGAAAACAGAAAAGGCTGTTGTTATACCTCTGTATATTCAATGGTCAGATGTAGGCTCTTGGGATAGTGTATATTCAATATATCCTAAGGATAAAGATAATAATGTAAAGTTTGGTAATGTTTTTACAATTGAGACAAAAAACAGTTTATTAATGGGAAATAAAAGATTGTTAACAACAGTTGGAATAGAGGATTTAGCTATTATTGAAACAGACGATGTTTTACTAGTAGCTCATAGGGGAGATACTCAAAAAGTTAAAGAGTTAGTTAAACAGCTATCGAATAATGAAAAAACAAAGGAGTATGTTATACACCATACTACAGTTTATAGACCTTGGGGAAGTTTTACGGAGTTAGAAGAAGGTAATAGATATAAAATAAAGAGACTGACAGTTTATCCCGGAGAAGCTCTAAGTCTTCAACTACACCATCATAGAAGTGAACATTGGGTTGTTGTTAAAGGAACAGCCAAAGTTTATCTAGAAAATATTGAAACAGGAGAAAAGAAAGAAGTATATGTCCACGAAAACGAAAGTATATATGTTCCAAAATCATTTAAACATAGATTGGAAAATCCGGGAAAAATAAATCTTGAAGTTATAGAAATACAAGTGGGAGAGTATTTGGAGGAAGACGATATTATCAGATTTGAAGATAAATATAAAAGAGTTAAATAAACTGATACAAAATCTATTCTTTTTTATTCCTTCCATTTAAAATTTAAAGCAATCTAAAACATTATAAAATGGAGTGTAAATGAGAAATAAAATACTAAAAGTTGGAGTTATAAGTTTAGGATGCCCTAAAAATTTAGTTGATACAGAGTTATTGTTAGGTAAATTTAAAGTTGCCAATGTTGAATTTGCGAATAGATTAGAAGATGCAGATATAATAGTTATCAATACATGCGGTTTTATAGAGCCTGCAAAAGAAGAAAGTATAGATACAATATTAAACATTTCAGAGTTAAAGAAGAAATACCCAAATAAAAAAATCATAGCCACAGGTTGTTTAGTTGAAAGATATAAAAAAGTATTAGAAAGTGAAATTCCGGAGGTAGATTTTTTTGTTCCTTTAAAAGAAGAATTACAGATACCTGAAAGATTAGGTTTAAAAGTTGCTAAAATAGATAATCCATATACAACACGAGTTATATCTACTCCAAAACATACCGCATATCTAAAAATATCTGAAGGTTGTGACCATACATGTAGTTTTTGTGCAATTCCAAGTATAAGGGGTAAACATAGAAGTAGAACTATAGAAAGTATAGTAGATGAGGCTAAATATTTAGCAGATTTAGGAGTAAAGGAAATTAATATAATCTCTCAAGATACAAGTTATTATGGTATAGATATATACGGTAAACCTATGTTATGGAATTTAATAGATGAGATTGAAAGTATAGATAGTATAGAGTGGATAAGACTTTACTATCTAT
Source organism: Hydrogenothermaceae bacterium (assembly GCA_026985705.1). Lineage (GTDB taxonomy): Bacteria > Aquificota > Aquificia > Aquificales > Hydrogenothermaceae > QNZC01. The sequence goes on from JALSPY010000107.1 coordinate 7,273, forward strand.
ATCCTTCCACTGTAAATGAGGATTTTATAAAGGAGTTAGCAAACAGAGAGAAAGTAGTCAAGTATATTGAAATGCCAATCCAACATTCTGAGGACAAAATTCTAAAAGATATGCAGAGAGGATATAGAAGGAAAAAGTTAGAAAAAATTTTGGAATGGAAAGAAAAATATATTCCGGAGCTTGCAATAAGAACGGCTGTAATAGTAGGTTTTCCAACAGAAACAGAAGAAGATTTTGAAAACTTAAAAGATTTTATTAAATATTCTCAATTTGATTGGTTAGGAATTTTTGAATATTCCCATGAAGAGGGAACACCAGCTTACAAATTATTTAGTGATAATATACCAAAAGAGGAAAAGATTAGAAGAAAAAATGAGATTTTAGAAATTCAAGAAAAAATAACTGAAGAAAAAAATAAAAAACTTATAGGGAAAGAGTTTAAAGTTTTAATAGATGGATATTCTGAAGAGTGGGAAACCTTACCTATTGGAAGAACATATAGAAGTGCATATGATATAGACGGAATAACATATATAGAAGCAACTGAACCTGTAAATATAGGAGATTTTGTAAAAGTAAAAATAAAAGATGTTATTAATATAACTGATACAGTCGGAGAAATTATAGATTAACAATAATTTTCACTTGACGATGTAAGAATAAATAGTATAGTTTAATATTAAAATTTAGAAAGGGAGGATAGGAAGATGGAACCTTGGATACCATTTATTATTATATTAATAGCATCGGCAATAACAGGGGCTATTGCTTTTTTTGCAGGAGCATTAAAAAAGGAAGAATAATTGGAGTATTTTAAACAGAGTAAGATAGGAGATATATTTTTCTTTTCCTTCCTTCTACTGTCTCTATTTTTTGGCTATCTGATTTTTGAACCGTTCATTAAAATTATCATAATATCAATATTAATAACTGTTATCCTCTATCCTCTAAAGGAAAGATTAAATAAATATATAAAGAATGACTTATTAGTATCTTTAATATGCACCGTTATAGTTTTTATATTTATAATAGTTCCATCGTTAATACTTATATTATTTATAACAAATCAAACTTTATATTTATATCCTAAATTTATATCATTAATATCACAGGAAAACCTTATAGAATATATTATTCAAAATCTTCCATTTTCAGAAAAACTGACTAGTTATATTGGAGATATTGATACTAGCTTAACCGTTCAATTAGAAGAAATCATTAAAAGTTATGCACACACAATTTTTGAGTTTATTTTAGAGCAAAGTAAAACTATACTTTTAAACATAGCCTTTGTCCTTGTCGGAATATTCTTTATGCTCCTTTTAATATTTTTCCTATTTAAAGATGGAAAAAGTTTTTATAATAGGATTTATAAATTGGTTCCTTTATCTGATAAAGATAAAAACTTTATAGTCTATAAAACATATCAAGCTATACAGGGAGTAGTATTAGGTTCTGTTCTTACAGCTATAGCTCAAGCTATACTTGGATTTATAGCTTACTTCTTTGCTGGAATAGAATTCAGTATATTCTGGGCATTTTTAACATTTATAGCATCATTTATTCCTATAGGTGGTGCTTCTTTGGTATGGGTTCCTTTGGCAATATATATATTTCTAACAGGCTCATTGGTAAAAGGAATAGTATTTACCATATGGGGAGTGGCTGTTATATCAATGGTTGATAATTTTATAAAACCTTGGGTTATAGGTGATAAAACAGATATTCATCCTATAGTGTTGTTCTTTGCTATTCTCGGTGGATTAAATTTATTTGGATTTTTAGGTATATTTTTAGCTCCAATAATAATAGTTCTAGTAGATAATCTTTTAAAACTATATCAAGAAAGATATCATATATCAGAGTAAGTATAAAAAATCTATGATTTAGAATATATTTATACTTGAAAATAGATAAAAAAATAATTAAAAATTTATATTAAAGGAAACTATAGATTTTTAAAACATCATTATTGAAGTTTAGTTAATATGTATATTAAGATTTTTGAGTAAAATAAAAAAATCTATAGTAAAGGAGGTCATTTCTATGGGACAAAATACAGCTATCAGGTGGATCTTATTCTTCTTCTTCCCAGCATTGTTCGTCTATGGATTACTTCACATTTACTCCTCAAAACCAGCACAAGCTAAAAAAGAGGCTGACTTGACACCACAGGAAGAAGCAGGTAGGAAGGTTTTTAACAAATTCTGTGTAGGTTGTCATGGTCCAAATGGTGATGGTCAGACAGAGGCAGCAAAGTTCTTTAAAGACAAACCACCAAACTTCCATACTGCAGTATTCAGATGGAAATCTACACCTGAAGGATGTTTACCTACAGATGAAGACTTTATGAGAATTTTAACTTGGGGCTTACCTCAAACACCAATGCCATCTTTTAAGTTAATGCCTGAAGTCCAAAAGAAAGCAGTAATAGCCTACATTAAACATTTTGCAAAGGATAAGTGGGAAAAAGGACAACCTGACCCTGAAAAATGCCAATCTGTTTATAAAACAATCAAAAGACCTGCGAACTTTGGCTCACCTGAGATGATTGAAAGAGGAAAAAATCTATTTGCTCAAAACTGTACTGCTTGCCATGGTGAAAAAGGGGAAGGAGATGGTCCACTTGCATCAACCTTACCAGTTCCACCAACAGATTTAACTTATCCAGTTAGAGCAGCAGGTCCAAAACCTGAAGATACATTTAGAGTTTTAACAGTTGGATTAGAAGGCTCACCTATGCCATCATTTGCATATCTTCCTGAAGAGGACAGATGGGCGTTAGTTTCTTACATTGCATATCTAATGAATAAAAACAAATAATAAAGGAGGGTTTGAAAATGGCATCCAACAGCCAAGAGCTTCAAAACCTTGTTAACTATGGGCTAGTTAAAGCCCATGTTGCAATGGGTCTTATCTTCTTCATAATTGTAGCAACAATGGGATTTCTTTACTCTTTACAATTAGATGGTATCTATCCTTTCACCGGAATTGAGTTTTTATCTCCAGGAAGAATTAGAATGATACACACAGCAGGAGCTGCTTATGGTTTCTTAGTCAACATGTTTACAGGTCTATTATATTGGGCGGTTCCAAGGTTTACTGGTTATAGAATTTTAAGTGATAAACTTGGATGGTTTATGTTCTTTGCATTACAGGCAGCAGTTTTAATAACTGTTATAGGTGTTTTATTCTTAGGAATGGCTGACAATGTTGAGTGGGGAGAAACACCTTGGTGGTTAGACCCAATAATAGTTTTCTGGTTATTACTACATCTAATGCAATTTGGAGCACCTTTATTTAAAGCTTCTCAAAGGGGACCTTTATATGTTTCAGGTTGGTATATATCAGCAATGTTAATATGGACACCTCTCGTTGTTTTCATGGGAAATATGATACCTAGATTTTGGGCTGTAGGTTCTGGAGCAGGTGCAGTTCAATCAACATTTATCCACGACCTAGTTGGATTATATGTTACTCCAGTAGCTTGGGGATTAATGTATTACTTTGTTCCAGTTATAATGAAAAAACCAATGTGGTCTCACGGATTATCCTTATTAGGTTTCTGGGGATTAGCATTCTTCTATCCAATGAATGGAGTTCACCACTTCTTATGGTCACCAATCCCAATGTTTGCTCAATACTCAGCGGTTTTTGCAACAGTTGCAGTTGAGTTTGCAGTTACTTCAGTTTTAATTAACTTTATGATGACTTTAAGAGGTTCAGCAGAACAGCTCAAATACAATGTTCCATTAAGATATATGTATACAGGAGCTATCTTCTACTGGATTACTTGTTTCCAATGTGCATTCCACGTTACTTTAACATTCCAAAAGGTTATCCACTTCACAGACTGGGTCACTGGGCACGCACACCTAATAATGTTTGGTACATTTGGTCTATGGGTTCTAGGAATGGCTGAATATATCTGGCCTAAACTATTTAGAAAAGAAACAATGTATTCTAAAGGATTATCTGAAGGTGCATACTGGTTATTAATGATAGGTGTTTTAGCTATGTTCTTTGACTTAACTGCTGCTGGGCTTGTTCAAGGATTTGACTGGATAGGATTAAACCCTTGGATTGATAGTGTTAACTTCTCTAAACCATTCTGGTACTTCAGAAGTGTAGCTGGAATAATGATGATAACAGGTCTATTAATGTATGCTCTTAACTTCTGGAAAACAGCAACTGCTAAAACTGGACTTTCTGCAGAGCTCAGAGCTGAAACTTAATTCTCTAAAAATATAGGGGCTTTTGCCCCTTTTTTTAAAAGAATAAAAGGAAGATGGAGGTAAATAAATAATGGGAAAGATGGAAAGGTTCTCCTTTGTGGCACTTGTGGCGGGGATACTGTTCTTCCTATTTGCAGACTTTATTTCTTGGGCATTACCAATGTTCGTTCTAAAGGATATACCAAAGAAATCAGTTGAAGATTTAGCAGCTGAAGCTATATCTAGAAACTCTACAGCTTGGTCAGATTTTAAAAAATTAGCTAGATACTATCCAGAAACATTCAAAAAATTATGTCAATATGAAGAAGCATTTAGTGGTGCAAAAAAAATTCCAGAAAATGAATGTAAACCGAATGGAAAAACTTTAGCAAAGGCATTAAGAATTGGTCATAGATGGTATGTAGCGGAAGGATGTTGGAACTGTCATTCACAAATGATAAGACCTGTTTCTAATGAAACTTTAAGATTTGGAATACCGGGAGTATCTAACACAGTATCTTACCCTTCTGAATACAACAACGAATTACAGGCACCTGTATTATGGGGAACAAAAAGAATTGGTCCAGATTTAATAAGAGAGGCTGCTGTTCATAATGTAGGTTGGCAGGTTGCTCATTTATACAATCCAATCTATACTTCACCAGGTTCAAATATGCCACCTTATCCTTGGTATTTCACAAAAGACAGCAAGGGTAATATAGTTCCTAACGAAAGAGGTTTTGGATTATTAACTTATATAATGTGGTTAGGCTCTTGGGAAGTGAAACCACCTAAAGATTTTAGAATTAACATTAAAGCTTCTAACTCTGCTAAAGTTGAAGAAAATGGTAATAAAAACTTAGCTGAAGCTAAATAAAAAGGTTTTTGGGGTTTTCC
>JALSPY010000108.1 GCA_026985705.1 Hydrogenothermaceae bacterium
AAATTCAGATATTTTTTTTAAAATGTTCAAGGTAATTGTGAAATAATTGTGCGAGCGTAGCTCAGTTGGTAGAGCACTTCCTTGCCAAGGAAGGGGTCGCGGGTTCAAGTCCCGTCGCTCGCTCCATTGATTTTTAATCTGAATTTAAAAACTCCATCTATATTAAGGAAGTTTATTTTTTCGTCAAGGAATATAAGATAATTTTAAACATTTCAAATCCTATCTGTAAAAGTCATTTACCATTTATTAAAGATCTTATGTTCTATAGAGCTTTTTATCTAAATCACAAATAAGGTGGAAATTAAATTAAAATTAATAAATTTAATAAAATATATGTAAAATATTTTAGTTGATTTATCTTAATTCATAGGGTAAATATAATTTGGATAAAAGAACATTAGCTTTAGATGTTGGAGACAAGAGAATAGGGATTGCTTATTCGGACCCATTTGGTATATCTTTAAATCCTCTTCCCTATATTGAAAATAATGATAAAGTTTTTGAAAATCTATCAAAATTAATTAAGGAGTATGATATAGGAACTATTGTTGTTGGATTACCTTTGACATTAAAAGGTGAAGAAGGAGAGCAGGCAAGGAAAACAAAAGCTTTTGTAGAAGTTTTAAAAAAACATATTCCGGAAGAGATTAAGATAGAGTTTATAGATGAAAGATTTACAACAGCTTTAGCTGAAAAACATCTTAAGGAAACTTCAAAAAAATCAAAAAGAAAGAAAAAACTGGATAGTTTATCTGCAATGTATATATTAAAAACTTATTTAGACAGAAAAAATATCTAATTTAGGTAAGTATGGATAAGAATTATTTTTTCAAATTATTAATTGGTTTTATAAATGCATCTATTATTATAATTTTTATTTTATTTTTTCTTAAAAATTTTTTGGTTTACAAAGGTCCAACGAAGATTATTTACATTAAAGAAGGTAGTTCAAACATTCAAATAGCTGAGCTTCTAGAAAAAGAGAAAATTGTTCCAAATAAAGATATTTTTTATCTATATACACAACTTAAAGGAAAAACTCTTAAAGCAGGTTATTACAAAATAGAAACAGGATATTCTTTAAGTGATATATGGAGGATTTTATCAGAAGGAAAAGAGATTTACTTTAAATTTACTATTATTCCCGGGGAAACACTACTTGATATTGGAGAAAAATTAGAAAGAGAAGGATTTATAAAAGATAAAAATGATTTTTATGAATTTGTCTTTAATGAAAAAAATGTTAAAAGGTATGGTCTGATAGGTAGCTCCTTTGAGGGATACTTTCCTCCGGAAACTTACCATTTGAGCAAAAGTAGAAGTAAAGATATTAACTATTTAGTGAAAGCATTTTTAAAAGTTTTTAGAAAAAAATATTTAGTTTATAAAGAAGAAGCTGAAGTAAAATTAGGTAAGTTAGGATTAGACTTTTATGATGCGATGATTATTGCTTCAATGGTTGAAAAGGAAACTAGTATTCCTAAGGAAAGACCTCTTATTGCAGGTGTTATCATTAGAAGATTACAGAAGGGAATGTTATTACAGATAGACCCAACCGTTATATATGGTTTAAAGGTTAAAGGTTTATGGAATGGTAAACTTAATAGAGAAAATATGCAAATTTTAACTGAGTATAACACTTATATGATTAAAGGATTACCTCCAACTCCTATATGCTCATTTACGGTAGACAGTTTAAAGGCAGTTATAAATTATAAAGAGACACCGTTTTTATACTATTTTTCTCCAAATGGAAAAAATCATATATTCTCAAATAGTTATGAGGAACACAAATTCAAAATAAATAAATACAAAGGTAGTAATGGTAAAAAATGAAAGTAAAAATACTTTACAGTTATTTAATATTTAATATCCTCAAAAATTTTTTTGCTTTGGTTGGCGTATTTTCAATAGTAATAGTTTCTTCCCAGCTATTACATTTACCTTCTATCATATATCACGCTTCATTTTTGGATTTCTTAAAGGTATTAATTCTTATAAACTTTTCATTTTTTAAGTTTATTTTACTTTTTGGAATTTTTATAGCTTCTGCTCTAGTCGGATACAGTTTAAGGGAAAATAGGGAGATTTATGCAATATATTCGGCAGGTATATCACAAAATCAGATTTTAAAACCTGTGATTTTTTTCTCTGCTGTATTCTCAATTCTAGCATTTCTTACAAGTCTTTGGATTGTCCCATCGGCGAACAGAGAGAGGGCTAAATTTTTAACTTTTAGTGTTAGACAGTACTTTTTAGACGCAATACAAGAAAAAAATTTTACAGAGTTATCTAAAAATACATTAGTCTATGTGGATAGTAGAGAAAATGGAAAATTTAAAAAGATTTTCTTTTTCAACAAAGAAAATAAACAGATTATTACATCTGAAGAGGCATACTTTAAGGGATTAAATTTACATTTAAAAAATGGTTATATTCAAATTCCAACGGATAAAGGAATTAATTTAATAATCTTTAAAGATGATAAATTTGCTGTAGATATAGACTATTTGAAAAGTTATGAGCTGGAAGATTTTGAAAACAGTAAACTTGTAAAAATTTTACGAGAGGGTAAAGAGAATAGGTATAAAGCTCTGTCTATACTTACAGAGAGATTTTTCTTTCCAATACCATTTTTATTTATAGGAGTTCTTGGACTTTTAATAGGATTAAAAACAATAAAGGGAAAAGACTATGTTTTAGCTTTAATCGTTGGAATATCTATTGTTTATATAGTATTAAACTTTTATCTTTTAAAATTAATATCTAAAGGTAGCTTAAATCCAGTTGTTTACGCAGTTTTACTAACTTCATACTTCTCAGCTCTAACTTACTATTTCTATAGAAAATAAACTATTTATAAAACATAGCTATAAAGAAAATTCTATCCAAATATTTATTTATATGCCCGTTTTTTTATTTCTTCATATTCGGGACATCTAAATTTTTAGGACTTTCCTTTATTCTATAGAAAAAGCTTTTTTATTTGTAATCTTATCGGGACAGCCATATGAAGGAAAATTTAATTATAGAAAGAAAAAAATACTTAATAATTTAGGTGGGATTTCTGAACCTATTGTTGAAAATAAAGAGTGGCTTTATTTACTTAAGGAAGAGACTAGAAACTCTATCCTTATAGAAGGATTCTTCTAAATGAAGAAGAATTA
>JALSPY010000109.1 GCA_026985705.1 Hydrogenothermaceae bacterium
TGGAAGGTTTTTTAACTTAAATTCACTTTTTTATTCTAGCTTTACAGTTTTAAATTATTCTTTTTTAATTGAAAATTAGGGTAATTTATTATGTTAACACTTAATTCAAAATTTTCCCCTTTAAAAAATTTCTTCAATTATATCTTCTACTTCAAATTTTCCTATGTGATTTTCAACCTATTTTTAAATGCCAATCTTTTTTTGATTTTTAGATATCCGATCTTTTCTTCTAATTCCTCTAAATTTTCAACATTTAATTCTTCATTTATATTTAATGGAATTTTAACAATTATTTTTACTCACAGATTAGTAATTAAGTTTCAATTCAATTTCATATTTATATTCAATCTATATTAAAGAGAACAGGTATTTCTTTACATTCATTAAACTTTACACAATGGATACACTCAGTCCAAACTTTCTGCGGAAACATAGATTTATCCACAATCTTAAATCCAATCTTTTCAAAAAAATTAGGAACATATGTTAAAGCAAAAACTTTCCTTATACCTAACTCTTTAGCCTCATCGATACAGGCTTTAACTAAATCTTTACCTATACCTTTACTCTGATAATCTGGAAGAACAGCTAAAGATTTTATCTCAGCTAAATCTTCCCAGTATATATGTAATGAAGATACCCCAACTACCCTTTTATTTTCCTCGTAAACAAAAAAATCTCTTATATTTTCGTAAATATTGTTTAAACTTCTTGGAAGTAATAAACCTTCTGTTGCAAAAATTTGAATGATATCTCTTATCTTTGGAACATCTGATATTTTTGCCTTTCTTACCAATTAACTCTATCCTAAAAAGTTTTAAATTTAGGCTTAATATAATAATCAAAAATATTAAACTTTTTAAGTGATATTTTCTTCTTAATTAGATAATAGGCTAGTCCTTCTGTAAAAGATAAGTTCCTCTGCTGTAGGTTTTTGTTGGATAGTTTTCTTATAAAAAGAAAAATTTATGATAGAATATTGTGAGATTTATAAGACTAGGGAGGTATAAAAATATAATGCATGAAGTTCATGTTATACCTGATATTACCTTGTTTATACAGTTAGGTATATTTCTAATATTTATGTTTGTTATGAAGAAAGTTTACTTTGACCCTTATTTAGAGGCAATAGATGAAAGGGAAGAAACCATAGAAAAACTAAAAAGGGAAGCTGAGGAAAACAATTTAAAAGCTCAAAAGATACTAGAAGAGGTGGAGAAGATACTAAATGAAACAAAAATGGAAGCTCAAAAAATTCTTGAAGAGGAGCATAAGAAAACAAATGAAATTGTTGCTGAAATTTTAAGAAAAGCTACTGAAGAGGCAGAAGCTAAAATAGCAGATGCTAAAAAAGAAATAGAAATGACCGTTGAAATAGAGAAGAAAACTATGGATAAAATTATTGATATTTTAGCTAAGGATATAGTTAACAAATTACTATTAAAGGAGAAGGCGGCATGATAAGAGTGATAGCTGGAGTATTAATGATAACAGGTTTAGCTTTCGCTTCAGGTGGTGAAGGTGGAGAAGGAAGTATTATGTTATGGAAGACAATTAATACATTAATTTTATTAGCAGGTTTATATGTAGTTTATCAAAAATGGATTTCTCCAGCTTTAGAAAAGAGAAGACAGAATGTAGCGGAGCTTGTAAATGAGGCAAAATCTTTAAAAGAAGAAAGTGAAAGTAATTTAAGAGAAGCTGAAATAAAATTAGAAGAAGCTAAGATGAAATTTCAGGAAACATTAAAAATTGCTAGAGAAACTGCTGAAAATGAGAGACAACAGGCTATAAAAGAAGCTGAAGAAATCGCTAACAGAATAAAGAAACAGGCAGAGGAAACTATTGATGTTGAGATAAAGAAAGCTCAAAACGAGTTAAGGAAGTATGCAGTCCACAAGGCTATAGAAATATCTGAAAAGTTAGTTAAGGAAAGTGTAAATCCTGATATTGAAAGGGAAATGATTAAGAAAACTTTAAAATCATTAAGCTAAAGCTGGGAGGATAGGAGATAATGAAAGTTGATAAGAAGACTTTAAAGAAAGTTATCAAATTTTTATTAAAGAAACTACCAAAAGAAGAAGAGATTTTAATACAGACTTTAGATAAATTAACAACTATACAGAGTTTATTTAAAAAGAATAGAGAATTTAAAAACTTCCTCTTAAATCCATCTGTTCCTGTAAATGATAAATTAAAACTAATTGAAGTTTTAGATAATCAGATAAACCTTAATGAGCCTATTAAAGAAGTTTTAATATATCTTATAACTGAAAACAAGGTAAAAGTTTTAAAAGTAATAGCTGATGAGTTTAAGTTTGAAGTTGAAAAATTATTCTCAACAGTTCAAGGAGAAATCATTACCGCTTATCCTATCGCCGATGAATTAGTATTGAATATTAAACAAACTGTAGAGGAAAAACTCGGAAAGAAAGTAGAATTTACAATAAAACAAGACCCATCAATTATAGGTGGTGTTATTGTTAAAGCTGGTAGTTATGTATTAGATGCCTCAATTAAAAACTATTTACAAAAATTAGAACAACAGTTAACTCAGTATTAATCCTCTTCCTTCCTCAATCTTTTCTATTTTTATACAAAAATAACAGCAAAAATAAAATTCCCATATAGAAGCTGATATTTCCTATTGTTTCCTTATTACCTAAGAAGAACAGAGCTGAGGATATAAAGAAACCTGTTGATAAAATAGAGTAGTTTATCTTTTTTATCTGATTTGAAAAGAACTCTTGATGAGCTTCCAAATCTTTAAAGATTATACTAAAAGTTAATCTTTCTCTTACTAGAAGTCTATAAATCTCCTCAGCTTTAAAAATTAAATAATAGTAAAGCTCTAAAGCAGTTTTTCCCTCCTTTAATTTTTCTTCTAGTATCTCTCTAAATGATTTCTTTATAAATGTTTTTAATCTCTGAGTTGGATTAAATGAGCTATCTAAAACTCTAACTGTTCCTTCTAGATTTATAGCAGTTTTTCCTAAATATGCTATTCCTACAGGTAATCTTAAATTATTCTCTCTAACAATATCTATAACTTCTAAAACTAATTCCTTTAAATTTATCTCCTCAAGTTTCTTGTTGTAATACTTTTCTATAAAGATTTCTAAATCTCTCTGTAAATTTTCAATGTCCGTTTTGGGAGTTATCAT
>JALSPY010000110.1 GCA_026985705.1 Hydrogenothermaceae bacterium
TGTCATCTAACTTTAATAAATCCTCAAACAATAAAACTTCAAGTATAGGTTTTTTTCTCTTTTTCCTATAAAGGAAGGGTATTAGCTCTGGATAATCTTTTATATGCTCATAGAATTCCCTTTTTGTATATAAACTGCTAAAACCATATAAAATTATCGCAGTAAGCAACAAATCTATATCTATTTCAGGGTAGTTGTCATACATACATAAAGCTATAGACAAAACTGATGCCGTCTTTTCCAGCTTCCCTCCCTCATATTTCCTAACTTTTTTTTCTATTTTCTTATTTAGTTTAGTTTTAACCTCTTCATTTGTCAAAAATTTATTTAAAAGTTCTTTATATTTTTTTTTCTTTATACTTTCATAAGCATAATTTATTTGATACCAAAGAAAATCATATGAATAGGGAGTTTTTTTCATAACTTAAGTTTCTCCCTTAAAACAGGATTTATTTCTATTTTAAAATTTTTCTTTAACTTATCTATATACATTTTTAAAACTGTTTCCTGTTTTATTCCTTCCATCATTGGTTTAATTTGAGCTAATTTGTCAGTTTTATCAGATGAGAATTTAAAATTATTTACCTCTAAAATAATGACTTTATCCTTAAGTTTAAGGACATGTTTACCTTTTTCTAAAGTTTTTTCCAACTGAATTGGATTTATTGAATAATTTAAAGCTAAATCAGTTATATTTTTATTTTCAAAAGAGGATATATTCCCATTATATTCATTTGCTAACTCTTTCAAACCTTTTTGTTTGTATTCTTTATTGAGCTTTTTATAAATTTCATCAGTTAGTTTTTCTTTTTTCTTTAGTGAAACTAATTCTTTTAAACTATCTTTAACCTCATCAAAACTTTTATAGCTATATCCAACTCCTAGATATTTTCCTATATATATATCCTTATCAGTTTTAACGAACAGTATATTTTTAACCTTTCCTAACTTTTCTAACTCTTTTTTTACAGCTTCAGGAAGATTTATATCATTCTTATATATTCCCTCAAAAAATTTTTCAACTGAACTGTCTTCTATAGGCTTGTTTTCTTTTAAATTTTTATAAATTTCTTTTGCTTTCTTTGTAGCATTATCTTTTCCAATCTTATCTATATCTATTCTATATAGAACTATCTTTTTTCCTTCCTTAACTTTAAATTTATCTTTATTTTTTTCATAAAACTCTTTTAGCTCTTCCTCTGAAATATCTACACTGGGAGCTTCCACAACTAAAATCTTTCCAGAAATGGAAGCATTTCTTAAAAAGAATAAAGCTTTGATTTCATCGTTCGTTATATAACCTCCAAGATATAAAATACTGTATAAATGAATAATTGATAGCTTTTTCTTGATAATACTTTCAAAAGCTTGAGCGGATATTCCAAAGTTCTGAAGGAATTGGATATATTTTTCTTTAGAAAATTTTCCATCTTTTTTAAATATTTCCATATCTAATATATACTTTTTAACCTCTTCATCTGTTGCTATAATACCTTCCTTTTCAGCCTCCTGATAAAGTAGCTCATCATTTATAGCCTGTTGAACTGCCATTCTTAAAATGTCTGTTTCAAATCTTTTTGAGTTTTGGGTTAAACCTTGTGCTTCTAGACTAGCTTTTATCTGGTTAGCTCTGAAGTTTATTTCTGCAAATGTTATTTCTCTTCCATTAATTGCAACTGCCCCCGAAATTCCACCGAAGATTTTATAAAGTATTATTGCTACTATACCTGTTCCAACAAATGCAAAGGTTGTTATAAACAGAACAACTTTCATAAACTTTGATTTTCCAATTTTGTCAAACATTAAAACTAATCTCCTTATACATATAAGCTCTTTAAGATATTTTAATAAAAATTTAAATGTATAAAAACTTTATCTATAAAAGAGTATATTTGGAGAAAAAACAAAAAAATTAAATTTATTCTTTAATAAAATCAAATCTACAAATCTCTTTTTCAAAATCCCTACTTTTCCATTGGATACATTTTACACCTTCCATTTCTTTTATAAATCCTTCTATAAATCCCCAACCAGCCCAGCATATAGCATGCTCTATAGGACCCAAATTATTCCTTTCTAAAATTTCATAAAATACACAATTACAAATATAAGCTCTATCTTTTTTCCTCTCTATCTTTCTAGCAAAACCAAAATCGTTTAGTGCATTCTCTAAAACCTCATCCCATTCTTCCCTAGGATACTGTTTCATTAAGTATTTTGCTAAATCCCTTCCAACCTGTCTCATTGTAGCAAAAGCACCATTAACACCTAAAGTCTTTTGAAGTTCACTGGCAAATCTAAACAATATTTCTCTTCCTTCTAAATCTTTAGATATATTTTTTTTAGTGCTACCTAAAACAACCTTAACAGCCCTTTCTCCTATTATGTTTTCCATTATGCTAATTAAAAAGTGTATTACTTCTGGGCTTATAACTCCTTTTATTTCTTTGTTATACATTTTTACTACCTCCGAAATATAAAAAATATATATTTATAAAAAATATATAAATATATAATATAATTAAATAAAAATTTAAATATAAGTTATGCTAAATAAATAGCTACAACTTAGTGTGAAAATATAGAGAAAATAATAGAGAAAAAATAGAAAAAATAAAAAATCATAAGTAAGAAAGGTTATTTTTAGATCTTTTCAAAAAGAAAAATTTACAGAAATTTTGAAAAATGTATCATTTTAAGAATATACATTATCAACATATGAAATTACAAAATGAAATATAGAAGTAAACCATAAAATTTGATAAATATTTCTTTTTTCAATCTAATGTATAAGGCACACTTACAGATAGCAATAGGTATAAAAATACTATCAAAAGATTATAAAAAATCTACCACTACCTTGGCTCATCTTATTCGCCTCAAATCATAGATTTGTGCAGTATGCCCAACTTGTCTTTCTACCTGTTATCCCCCAATATGTAGTTTAAATCATCTTTCTATTTATTTAGTTTTAAACTACATATTAACAAAACGGAGACTCACAGGTTACTTTTAGCCTATACATACAATCTAACATAACATCTTCTATCGGTAGAGCCGATTTCCTTTAAAATTTGTATTGTATTTATATATATTCTTGTTTAAAATTTTATAATTAAATTATACAATTTGCAAGAGAATTTCTAGGATTTACGAACTATAT
>JALSPY010000111.1 GCA_026985705.1 Hydrogenothermaceae bacterium
TGGTCTTGTTTTGTCTGAACGTAGTGGGATAGAAAGTTAGGTCTTAATTTTAAATCTTTAATTTTCTTAAACTCATTGTTTTGTCTGAACGTAGTGGGATAGAAAGGATATTAAGCCATCTGTATATATTTTAGCTTTATCATGTTTTGTCTGAACGTAGTGGGATAGAAAGGTCTCTTTTTCTAAAATTCCAGCCGTGCAAGTTGTGTTTTGTCTGAACATAGTGGGATAGAAAGTTCATCCAGAAATTTTAAAATTTCCTCTTTCTCTTTTGTTTTGTCTGAACATAGTGGGATAGAAAGGATAGAATTGAAAATATTATTAATCGACATAAGGATAAGTTTTGTCTGAACATAGTGGGATAGAAAGAGCTGTAGGGCGATGATATGGGGCTTCGTAGTGAAGTGTTTTGTCTGAACGTTGTGGGATAGAAAGCTCACGGAAGAAACAGAAAGAAGGTCTGAAGGAGATGTTTTGTCTGAACGTAGTGGGATAGAAAGGTTTACAGTCAATCTCAAGCAGTTGCAAGTGAGATGATGGTTTGTCTGAACGTAGTGGAATAAAAAAGAGGTTTAGATATGAATTTAGATAAAAGAATTAGATATTACAAAGCATATTTAGAAGATTTAATTCATACAGTAAAAGAAGATAAAGAAATAAAAAATATAAAAGATTTAGAAAGAGAAAGTTTTATTCAAAATATAATTGATGCTTTTTCTGTTAGAAGTTTTATGGTGGAAATATTATAAAAAAGGAGGTTTATACCAATACCGAAATAAATTGATACTATAAAAAGCTGAACTAAATTTTTAAAATATTCATTAACATTTTTAAAGTTTTAAAAGTAATCTTTTTCTTTTAAAGAAAAATAAAATCCCTATTCTTTATCAGTATTGGTATTAACAAATAGATAACCACCACCAACAGGAATTATTGAAATAATAAAAGCACTCATGAAAACTGATACTTTATTTTTTCGAAATGTATAACGGCAACTTTCCCGAATTATACTTAAAATTTAAATTAAAGCAGTATCAATTGCAAACTAATTTAAGTTTTTACTTTCATTTTAATAGATGTTTGGATTAGAATATTATTTAAATAAAATTTTATTTTTTGTTAACTGAGGTTTAAATGGATAAAGTAGCGGTTTTTATGGGAAGTAAATCAGACTTAGAGATAATGAAAGGATGTTTTGAAACATTGAAGAAATTTGATGTAGATTTTGATATTTTTATATTATCTGCTCACAGAACACCTGATGAAGTTGCTGAAATTTGTAAAGATGCAGAAGAGAAGTACGGAGTTATTATAGCAGCAGCTGGTTATGCAGCACATTTAGCGGGAGCTATAGCAGGGAAGGTTAGTATTCCTGTAATTGGTATTCCAATAGATAACTCTCCTTTAAATGGAATGGATGCATTGCTATCTACAGTTATGATGCCTCCCGGTGTTCCAGTGGCAACTACAACAGTTGGAAAAGCTGGAGCGGTTAATGGAGCTGTTTTAGCAGTTCAAATACTATCATTAGCTAAACCTGAACTTAAAGAAAAGTTAAAAGAATACAAAAAAGAAATGAAGGAGAAGGTTTTAAAGGCAAATGAAGAAGTTAAATCTCTATTCTAAATATTTATTAATATTTCTTTCATCTCTTATATTTTTCTTAAGTTGTAAAAAAGATAATTCTTTAGAAGGAAAAGTAGAAGCAAAAGTTATTAAAGTTATAGATGGAGATACTATTGTTGTTAAAATTCCAAAGACAACCTTTAATGATAATCAGGCAACTTTGAAGGATTTAAGATTTAATGTTAGGCTAATAGGTGTTGATACTCCAGAAAGTAAAGAAAATAGAAGGGCTAGATTACAAGCAAAAGAGAATAACACAACAGTTAGAGTTATAGTTTATCTTGGTAGAAAGGCTAAGGAGTTTACGGAAGAGCAGTTATTAGTAGAGAAAAAAGGTAAAAGAAAAATTTATAAAAAGGTCTATTTAGAGTTTGATAAAGAGCCACAGGACCATTATGGAAGACTTTTAGCTTATGTATGGCTTCCTAATGGTAAAATGCTAAATGAGCTACTTGTCTGTGAAGGTTATGCTTTTCCTTTAACTGTTAAACCGAACACTAAATATAAAGATAGATTTTTAAAGTGTTATCAGGATGCGGTAAAAGAGCATAAAGGTTTGTGGAATAGGGATTAAAGGGAAGGTGAGTTTTATGTTTTGGATAAAAAAATACTTTAGGTTATTTATGTTTTTTTTAGTTTTAAATATTCTTTTAGCTATTTCTAATCTTAAAGCTGAAGAGTTAGAGCTTTACGACAATGATGATTTTATTAAAGCTAAAGTAGTTAAAGTAGTTGATGGAGATACGATTATAGTGAAGATACCAGAAACTAACTTTAATGGTAAAGATAAAATTTTCAAAGACCTTACATTTAAAGTAAGACTTATAGGTATTGATACTCCAGAAAGTAGGAAAAATAGTAGGGCTAGACGTCAGGCTAAAAAACTTGATACAACTGTTAGAGTTGTTCTCTATTTAGGAAGAAAAGCTAAAGAGTTTACGGAAGAACAGCTTTTATTGGAAAAAAGGGGAAGAAAAAAAATCTATAAAACAGTTTATTTGGAATTTGATAAAGACCCTCAAGACTGGTATGGAAGACTTTTAGCTTATGTTTGGCTTCCTGATGGTAGAATGTTAAATGAAATGCTTATTTGTGAAGGTTATGCTTTTCCTTTATCTATAAAACCAAATACTAAATATAAAAACGAGTTTTTTAAGTGTTATGAAGATGCAGTTATGGAAAATAAAGGACTTTGGAAAGAAAATTAGGGCAAGGTAGTTAAATGGAAGAAAAGAAAGAGGAAACAAAGAAAGGAAAAGAAAATATTTCAAAAAAAGATATTATCAATACTGTAAAATCCATTGCTGTTATAATCTTTATCATTTTGTTTATAAGAGCCTTCTTAGCCCAAGCTTTTAATATTCCATCCGGTTCAATGAAACCAACACTACTTGTAGGTGATTTTATCTTAGTTAATAAGCTTGTTTATGGTGAGTGGTCTTTAGACTTAATCTTTACAAAATTTGGCTCGTATAAAAACAGAATTACTACGCCAGACAGAGGAGATGTTATTGTATTTAAATATCCAGAAAAC
>JALSPY010000112.1 GCA_026985705.1 Hydrogenothermaceae bacterium
TAATTAAAACATTTTTAAATTCACATTATGCACATTTAAATCCACAAGTTATGCACATCTAAAAATCCTTTTAAACCATTGATATTCCTTGTTTATATAAGTTATGCACAAAAAACACAACATACTATTATTATTTTTATTTTATTAATAATAAAATTTATAATTTTAAATAATAAAAATTAATAATAAGGAGATAAAATGGAACATTCAGGAATAATTATTTTGGACTTTGGCTCACAGTATACACAGTTGATAGCAAGAAGAATTAGAGAAATGAATATATTTAGTGAAATACTTCCATTTAATGCTCCAGTAGAAGAGATAAAAAAACACAATCCTAAAGGAATTATATTTTCAGGAGGTCCCGCTTCCGTTTATGAGCCAAATGCACCTAAACCTGATGAAAGAGTTTATGAATTAGGATTACCTATTTTAGGAATTTGTTATGGATTACAGGTTTTAACAGAGCATTTTGGAGGTAAAGTTATTAAAGCTGACAGACATGAGTATGGAAAAGCTGAATTAGAGGTTATAAATGATGATGACTTATTCTATGGGTTGCCGAAAAAAATGGATGTTTGGATGTCTCATGGAGATAAAGTTGTGGAGCTTCCTGAAGGATTTGAGCCTATAGCTAGAACAGAAAATTCACCTTTTGCATCAATTAGAAATAAAGATAAAAAAATATGGGGAGTTCAATTTCATCCAGAAGTTAGTCATACTCCAAATGGTAAAGAGATACTAAAAAACTTTGCAGTTAGGATAGCAGGATGTAGGCAAGATTGGACTATGGGAAATTTTATAAATGAGAAAATAAAGGAAATAAGAAAAGAAGTAGGAGATAAAAAAGTTATATGTGCTCTATCTGGAGGAGTTGACAGCTCTGTAGCAGCAGTTTTAGTTCATAAGGCTATAGGAGACAATCTAACATGTATATTTGTTGATAATGGATTGTTAAGAAAAGGTGAAAGAGAGCAAGTAGAAAAAACATTTAGAGAAAACTTTCATATTCCATTAATTGTAGTTAATGCTAAGGATAAATTTTTAAGTGCGTTAAATGGGATAACAGACCCAGAAAAAAAGAGAAAAATCATAGGAAATCTATTTATAGAAATATTTGAAGAAGAGGCTAAAAAGATACCAGATGTTGAGTATTTAGTTCAGGGAACATTATATCCTGATGTTATAGAAAGTGTTTCTGTTAAGGGACCTTCTGCAGTGATAAAAACACATCATAATGTTGGTGGATTACCTGAAAGAATGAATTTAAAACTTATTGAGCCATTAAGGGAGCTTTTTAAAGATGAGGTTAGGCAGTTAGGAAAGGAGTTAGGTTTACCTGATGAAATAGTTTATAGACAACCATTCCCGGGACCGGGTTTAGCAATAAGGATTATAGGAGAGGTAAATGAAAAAGATTTAGAGATTTTAAGGGAAGCTGATGCCATACTGTTAGAAGAGATTAAAAAGGCAGGATTTTATAACAAACTTTGGCAATCTTTTGCAGTTTTACTCCCTATACAAACTGTAGGAGTTATGGGAGATTACAGAACGTATGAAAAGGTGATAGCAATTAGGGCTGTAAATTCGTTAGATGGAATGACTGCAGACTGGGCTAAACTTCCATATGAGCTACTAGATAGAATAATGCGAAGAATTATAAATGAAGTGGAAGGGGTAAATAGGGTTGTTTATGATATAACATCTAAACCACCGGGGACTATAGAGTGGGAATAATTATTTTTGCTTGTTGTTATGGAAAAGTTTAGAGTTAATAAAGCGATAGATTTAAAAAGTTTTTTAGCCGAAAAACTGGGAATATCTAAGAGTAAAGCTAAAGAGCTTATAGATACAAGAAATGTTTTAGTTAATAATAGAAGAGTATGGATAGCAAATCATAAACTAAACATAGGGGATACTGTAGAAGTTCCCTTCTTTGATTTTCATTATGAAAAAAATTTTTCTATAAAAGATAATATTCTTTATGAAGATGATTTTATTATTGCAGTTCGGAAACCACCATTTTTAGAGAGTAATAAAAGTAAAAATTCAGTTGAGTTTTTACTTCAACAGTATAAAAATGATAGAAAGATTGAGGCTATACATAGATTAGATAGGGAAACTTCTGGAGTTATGCTATTTGCAAAAGATAAAAAGGTTTTTTACAAGTTTAAAGATTTATGGGTAGAAAAAAAAGTTAAAAAGATATATCTAGCTATATCATATGGAAGTGCAGATTTTAAAAAGAAAGTTGTGAACATTCCTGTAGAAAAAAAATATGCAAAATCTGAAATTTCAGTTATATCTAAAAATGAAAAATTTACACTTTTTAAAGTTGATTTAAAAACAGGTAGAAAACATCAGATAAGAATTCATCTGTCAAAAATAGGATTTCCTATAGTTGGAGATAAAATTTACGGAGTAAAAATAATTGAGAATAGTTTACTGAAAAGCATAAAAAGACATATGCTCCATGCTTATGAAATTAGCTTTATACACCCATTTATAAATAAAAAAACAGTTATTAAAGCTCCCGTTTATCCTGACTTTAAAAGGACTATTAGACTGTTAAAACTGAAACTTTACCAATACTGAAATAAAAGGACAGACCAATTGGTGATTAACTATTAATCTTTATATGTATTTATATAAATTTAATTAACAATTAAACTTTTTTCTAATCCTCTTTGTAGAAAGTTTATTACATTTAAAATATCATTTATATTGCTTTTTAAATTTCTTATTAAAAAGAATATTTCTGATGGTTTTTCTAAGAAACTTTCTAAATTTATTAAATTATTTCCTATAATATCTAAAACATTTTCATTTTTTATTAAAAATTCTTCTCTAAAAAATGGTAATTTTTCAGGTAAGGTTGGAAGTGTAAAAAGTATCCACGATAAACTTTCAGCTATAAGAATAATCACACTTTTTATTAATTCTTCATCATCTTCAAAATCTTCTAAATTTTCTAAAATCTGACTTGTTTTGACTAAACTATTATTAAAACTCTCTAAAACAGTTAATCCATCTTCCAGTTTAAACTGGTCTTTATTTAGTAATTCCTCTATTTTCTCTCTGTTCTTCATTAAGAAACTTTCCAAATTTCCAAGTAGTATATATAAATACATATATTTA
>JALSPY010000113.1 GCA_026985705.1 Hydrogenothermaceae bacterium
TTCCAGAAGAAGCTGTTAAAACAAATATAATTGGAACTTATAACATGGCTGTTGCTTCTATTGATAATAATGTGGAAAAGTTTATCAATATATCAACAGACAAAGCAGTTAATCCAACAAGTATTATGGGTGCAACAAAAAGAATGGCAGAGATGATATGTAGTGCTTTAAACGATTTAAATAAAACAAAGTTTATTTCTGTAAGATTTGGCAATGTTTTGGGAAGTAGAGGTAGTGTTATCCCAATATTTTTAGAGCAAATAAAGAAAGGTGGGCCTGTAACAGTAACACATCCAGAAATGAAAAGATATTTTATGACTATTCCTGAAGCAGTTTTACTTGTTTTTCAGGCAGCAACAATGGGGAAAGGTGGAGAAGTGTTTGTTTTAGATATGGGAGAACCTGTAAAAATTGTTAAACTAGCTGAAGAGCTTATAAAACTACAAGGATTAGAACCATATAAAGATATAGATATAGTTTTTACAGGGTTAAGACCAGGTGAAAAGTTATTTGAGGAGTTATTAACTGCAGAGGAAGGAACACAAAAAACTTATCATCAAAAAATATTTATAGCAAAAAAATCTAAGAAATTATCCATTTTAGAATTAGAAGAAATCTTACAAAAATTTTATAATGTAGATAATTTATCATATAATGATATAAAAAATTTATTAAGTAAATATATCCCCTTTTTCAAAATTGATTAAATGAAAATAATACAATTTATTTACCGTAAGATGAAAAAAAAAAGTAAAAGGCGAATATACTAAAAATCTAAGAAAGTAATAATAAAATTTACTAAGAGAAAATGTTAATGATATTTTAGATACGAACATAAAGAATAAAACTAATCTATCTTCTGTCTATACAAAAAACTTAACTTAAAATTTTGTTATAATACTAAGATGTTATATTTTGGGAAATATATTGTGGAGGTTTGATATTAATGGCAGCACCTAAGAGAAAGAAGTCTAAAGCAAAAACAGCAATGAGAAAAGCCCAATGGTATAGAAAATTGAAAGTTCCGGGACTATCTTTATGTCCTGAATGTGGACAACCTAAGTCCCCACATAAAGTTTGTCCTCACTGTGGATATTACAAAGATAAAGAGGTTATAGAGGTTATATAATTTGTTTATAGCACTTGATGCTATGGGGGGAGATTATGCTCCCCAAAGCAATATTGAGGGAGCAATACAGTTTGTGAAAGAGTTTAATATAGGTGTTTATTTAGTAGGGAAAAAAGATATTCTCGAAAAAGAGTTAAAAAAGTATAATCTACCTGATAATCTACCTTTAAAAATAGTTAATGCTGAAGAAACTATAGAGATGGATGAAGCTCCATCAATAGCGGTTAGAAAAAAGAGAAAATCATCTATGTATATAGCAGGTAAACTTGTTAGAGAGGGAAAAGCTCAGGCTTTTGTTTCTGCTGGAAACACTGGAGCGGCAATGGCTATATCAAAATTTGTTGTTGGAGCTGCTGAAGGAATAGAAAGACCGGGAATAGCAGTTGCATTTCCTACAAAAAAAGGTAAACCAACAGTATTGATAGATGCTGGAGCTAATGTTGACTGTAAACCTACACATCTAGTTTACTTTGCTTTAATGGGACACACTTATGTAAAAGAGATGTTAAGAACTAGTAATAATCCTAGAATTGGAATACTAAGTATAGGTGAGGAAGAGGGAAAAGGAAATGATTTAGTTAAGGAAACTTACCCTATTTTAAAAAAAACAAATTTAAACTTTATAGGAAATGCTGAGGGAAGAGATATTTTTACTGGAGATTTTGATGTAATCGTTTGTGATGGTTTTGTTGGTAATGTAGTTCTAAAAACTAGTGAAAGTTTAGGAACAATAATCTTAGATATGATTAAAGAAGAAGTTAAAAAAAGTTTTATTTCTAAAATTGGAGCTATCCTTATGCTACCTGCACTAAAAAGATTTAAGAAAAAAGCTGACTTTGCTGAATATGGAGGAGCACCACTTTTAGGTACTAAAGGAACTTGTATAATAACTCATGGTAGAGCCGATGGTAAGGCCATAAAAAATGCTTTAAAGGTAGCTTCTGAATTTGAAAAAAGACATTTTAATAATAAATTAAAAGAAAATATAAAAAATTTGATACCAAAAGAACTTCAAACTATTAAGGAGTAGTAATGTCAGCTGAGATAAAAGGCCTAGGAATGTATGTTCCCCCTAGAACTCTAAAAAATGAAGATTTGGAGAAATTTTTAGATACTTCCGATGAATGGATTACAAAAAGAACAGGTATAAAGGAAAGACATATCGCTGAAGAGTGGGATAGGGCAAGTGATATAGCATTACCTGCTGCTAAAGAGGCAATAAAGAATGCAGGGTTAACTCCTAAAGATATAGAGGCCGTTATAGTAGCCACATCAACACCTGATATGACCTTCCCATCAACTGCCTGTTATTTAGCTGATAAATTAGGATGTGATAATCCGATGGCTTTTGATATATCAGCTGCATGTAGTGGTTTTATCTACGGTTTAACTATTGCATCCTCATTTATAAAATCTAAACAGTTTAACAATGTTTTACTTGTTGGAGCTGAGGTCTTTTCACATCTTATAGATTGGTCAGATAGAACTACGGCAGTTATTTTTGGAGACGGAGCTGGTGCAGTGGTTGTTTCTAGAAGTGAGGGAGACAGTGATATTTTATCAGCTGTAATGAGCTCTGATGGCTCTCAATGGTTTGCCCTTCACTGTCCTGTTGGAGAAAAGCTTAGAATGAAAGGAAAGGAGACATTCAGATTAGCTATACAATCTATGGGAA
>JALSPY010000114.1 GCA_026985705.1 Hydrogenothermaceae bacterium
TTTCATCTGTTAAAGAAAAGGATATTTTAAAAAAATTTCCAAAGTGGGAGAAAAAAGCTTTAAACTCTATAAAACAGTGTAAGAGGGCTTTTCCTGTTAAAATAGAAAAACCTCTCAAAATAAAAGATATTACTGCTAGCTCTGAATTTAATATAGTCTTTTATGAAAAGGAAAGAGATAAAAGATTAAAGGATTTTCTTGATAAATCTTTTCAATCTGTTTCAGTTGTAATCGGTGGAGAGGGTGGATTTGCTGAAGATGAGATAAAGAGCTTAAAGGAAAAAGGATTTATAACTTTATCTCTTGGAAAAAATATTCTGAGAATGGAAACAGCCTTAATAACGGCTATAGCTCAAGTTCAGCTAATATTAAAAGATTAATTAATCTATCTGTCTGTTTCTCCAACAACTGGGTCTAAACTACCAAGTAAAACAACTGCGTCTGCAACAGTTCTACCTTTAATAAGCTCTGTAAATATCTGAAGATTATAAAAGGCTCCTGAACGGATTTTTATTCTGTAAGGTTTTCCATCTCCTTTACTTACTACATAAAATCCTAACTCTCCTCTTGGATTTTCACCAGACAAATAAATCTCCTCTTCCGGTGCCTGTTCCCCGTAAATTCTTAAGTTGAAATCTTTTACCATACTTTCTATAGATAAATAAACTTCCTCTAGCGTTGGTAAAACATAAGGGTTTTCTGTAGCTAAGTATTTGTCATCCTTTAATTTTTCTAATTCTTCTACACACTGTTTAATAATATTTAAACTTTGTCTCATTTCTTCCATTCTAACTAAGTATCTATCATAACAGTCTCCAACTGTCCCTAGAGGTATCTCAAAATCAACTTTGTCATATGCATCAGTTGGTTGTAAAGCTCTAATATCATATGGAACACCTGAAGCTCTAGCGACTACACCAGTTAATCCGTATTGATAAACATCTTCCTCAGTTATTACTCCTATATTTACATTTCTTCTAATCCATACTCTATTCTTAGTTAAGATGGTTTCATACTCTTTAAGTTTCTCTGGAAAATCTTTTATGAAATGTCTTATAACATCTAAAGCTCCCTCCGGTAAATCTTTAGATACACCACCAATCCTAATATAAGACGAATTTAGTCTTATACCTGCTATACCTTCTATAATATCCATTAATTTTTCTCTTTCTCTAAAGGTATATAGAAATATTGTTAATGCTCCTATATCTAAAGCATAAGTTCCCAGCCATAGGAGATGTGAATTTATCCTCTGTAATTCACACATCATGGTTCTAATCCATTTAGCTTTAGGAGGAGGTTCAACTTTAAGTAATTTCTCCACTGTGTTCACATAGGCAACTTGACTACATAATGCAGAAATATAGTCCATTCTATCTGTGTATGGTATAAACTGGGTATATGTAAGCTCTTCAGCTAATTTTTCAATACCTCTATGTAATTGACCTAGAATAATATCACACTGTTTAATCTCTTCCCCTTCCATATCAAAAATAAACCATATTGTTCCATGTGTTCCCGGATGTAATGGTCCCCAATTTAAAACCATTTGAGCCTTCTTTTTAATTCTAGCTTTCTGAGTTCTTTCCAAATCTTCTAACGTTGGTAGTGGTGTGTGGTTAGGGTCGTAATTATGTGCTGGATAGTCTTTATTTCTCTCATTTAAAGAGGGTAAATACTCAGTTTTATAACCTTCTCTTGGAAAATCCTTTCTTAAGGGATAGTATGGATAACCTTCCCACAGAAACATTCTGACGAGATTTTCATGTCCTTCAAACCTAACTCCAAACATATCATAAGCTTCTCTTTCTGCCCATTTAGCTCCTTTCCATAAATCTGTTATAGTTGGAAGTGTCTCATTAGTAGCCCAACATTTTACCCCTACTCGCTGTTTATCTTTTGGATTAATTAGGAAGTATACTCCCAGAAATCTATTTTCACTTTCTGGATAATCAACACAGGTAAAGTCTATAAACATTTTAAATCCGAATTCATCTTTTAGAGACTTTAATAAATCTTTAAGTCTTTCTTTTGATATATATATAAATGTAGCATTAGGAAATTTTTCTATGCTTATCTCTGGGAATTTATTTTTTATCTCCTTAAGTTTTTCTTCGTCTATCCAGCAGAGGTGATTTTGCAAAATAAGACCCCTTTAATTCATATAAATAGTTTTAATTATAACAATTAAGATTTAAAGTTTAAAATTAATATTATCAAGAATTTTATATTTATAGAGGTTAGTTATTTTGAACTTAGAACAGCTGTATTCTGTTTACCGCCGTCTTTTATCAGATATTTTAAATATCCTGATTAGTTTTGCATGGGGTATTTTTATTTTTAATAAACTTGGATGGTTAAATCTAGATTTTGATAGCTTCATTGATTTAATTTATGAACTTAATATTAAGATTGACTTAACTAGTTTAATAATTTTAGTTCTCATAATAGTTTTATTTATGACACCTTTAGGTATTTCCCTTAATGCCACTAGTTATTTTTTTCTAGAACCTTTAATCTATTTTTTATCATATAATTTTTTCAAATTAAATATAAAATTTATTTTTCCTAGAAATCAGGACTTAAATTTTTTGTCAAAAAAAATTAATTTCAATCAATACTCAAAATTCATAGATGATTTATTCATACTTTCTCAAAACTTAAATAAATCTATTATTTTAGAACAAGCTCCTGTAAGAGGTTTTTATATATTTTCTCGTTCTTTTGCATTTATAAATTTAGTTTATCTGATATTAGCTATTTTAAAACTAAAACTTAGTCTAATTTTAACATTGTCTCTATTTTTTATATTATTTTTGATATTGACTACTTTAGGATCTAATTATATAATTGACGAATTATTTGAAAACTTTAAAATGAAATGTTTCTTAGAAGAAAACTTTAAAGAAAAGACAGAGTTCTTTATAAGAAAATATAATTTAGAAGAAATTTTAAATGAAGAGAAAAAATAAAATTAGCCTAAAATTTCATTTAATATCTTGTTAACAACTTTAGGGTTAGCTTTACCTTTTGTAGCCTTCATAACTTGCCCTACGAAAAATCCCATTATCTTTTTGTTTCCTGCTTTATACTTTTCCACCTCTTTAGGATGTTTATCTAA
>JALSPY010000115.1 GCA_026985705.1 Hydrogenothermaceae bacterium
CATCCTGGTCTTAAACCATCTCCAAGTGAGAATGTAACATCATACTTTTTGAAAATATCACATATCTTATCAAAGTTTGTGTATAATGGGTTTTGTTTCCCGTGAACTGTCATCCATTCAGCAATAATTGAGCCACCTCTAGAAACTATACCCATTAATCTATGATTAACAAGTGGTAGATGCTCCTTTAATAATCCTGCGTGGATTGTCATATAATCAACACCTTGTTGAGCTTGTAGCTCTATAATATCTAAAATATCATCCTCCGTTAACTCTTCTATACTTCTAACTTCCTTTAAAGCCTGATATATTGGAACTGTCCCTATAGGAACTGGAGAGTTAGCTATGATAGCTTCTCTTATCTCGTTAAGATTTCCACCTGTTGATAAATCCATTACAGTATCAGCTCCATACTTTAAAGCAACTCTTAATTTTTCTAGCTCACTCTCTATATTTGAAACAACAGCCGAATTTCCAATATTAGCATTAACTTTACACTTGACAGCTATACCTATACCCATAGGTTCTAATTCATAATGATGTATATTAGCTGGAATTACTAATCTTCCTTCTGCAACCTCTTTTCTTATTAACTCAGCTGGTAAATCTTCCCTTTTTGCTACATATTCCATCTCTGGAGTTATTATTCCCTCTCTGGCATAATCCATCTGAGTTTTTCCATATGTTGTGCTTCTAGGAACTCTATATTTACCCATTTTTTTAACCTCCTTGTTAAATAAAGCTGAAATTAGATATAACCTCATTATAAATTAAATAACTGGTTAATTAAGTGATTGAATATCATAATCTTATATGAAGGAAGTATAATAGCAATGGTTATATTTCTCTATCTAGAGATTTTGGCTTTGTATCCATACTCTAAAATATATTCATCATTTGCTGGAATAGAAAACTCCCATTCTATCTTACCCTTAACTTTATCATACTTTTTAGGTTTAAACTTTTCAATTCCTAAAAGCTCTACTTCTATATTATCAGATGTAACCGGTGGAACAGAATCAATAAAAGAAACTTTTATACTACTGTTATGTTTGTTTTTTATAGTATACCTAACTATATATGTATGAATTTCTTTACCGAAGAAAGTCTTTTCCCTATAATCTTTTAATACTTCTTTTTTTACAACTATCTTATTATCCTTGCCAAATGAAATTTTTGATTTTTCCCCCTTTTTAGCTCCATAAAATCTATCACTTCCTACATACATATCATCAATAAAGAATATTGCTTCATCAGATTGAGCATAGTCTTTTAAAGGCACAAATTTGGCTATAAGATGAGGTGTTAAAGTATCGTAAGCATCTATAACCACTTTGAATTCTACATTTTTTATTACATCAGTGGATAAATGTATACTCTGAAATACATCCTTTTTTAAGGATACAGGAGTTTTTAACACATAATAATAGTGTGCATATCCATATTTATACTCAGCGGCTTTATTATCTTTGGTGTATTCAAATATTTTTTTTCTAGCTTTCTCTATTCTCATAGCTTGTAAACCTAAACCCCAACTTCTACTACTACTAACATTTTCTCTTTTCTTATTTATAAAGGTTGGTACTTTTAATTTAAAAGGAATAAAAAATGGATAGTAGGTAATATAAACTTTTTCTAAATCTCTATCGGGAAACACTACTAGGTAGTTCCTTAAAATTATACTTTTATTCTCAATGTCTGCTATGATGTCATATCTATTAAAACCTCCTATATTTAAAAATGATATAACTTTTAATTTTGCATCTGATGGAACCTTACAATTTATAAAAATTTCAGCAGGATGAAATGTCGCTAAAAATTTATCAAACTCTTTCTTTTCCTTTCTATACCTTTCATTTAAATTATATAGTTTTTCCTCTAGATTTAATTTCTGCTTTTCCAGATTTTCTATATTTTCAACGGCATCTTTAAATCTTTCAGAAGAAACTTTTTCCAAAGATTTTAAGGAAAATTCCACCGCTAAAATTTGATTTTCTAAGCTACTTATCTTATTTTTTCTTTCTATATATCTAGTATCTTCTTCTATAGGAATATCTCTTACAAGAGTTATATCGCACTCTTTAGGAGAAATAAAAAATACACTATCGGAGGCTTTTGTAGGTAAAATTACATTTATTCTTTTATTACCATCTACTCTTTCACTTAATGTAGAAACCAGAAAACTTTTATTTACATAAATATTTAACTCTTCAATTTTTAGCTCTGAAGAGAAAATACTTTGTGAACTTAAAAAACTATATAAGAAAAAAGCTATAAAAAATTTTCTTTTTAACTTCATTTAAATCTTTATTTAAATTTTTTTTTACATAAATAAATATCTTTCTCACCATTTAAACTTTCAATAATAACATTATCAATTATAGAACAGTTTTTCTATCTCTTTTAAATAACAATCTAAGATTTTTTTCCCAGCCTCTTCTAGAGAAAAGTTTATTTTCAAATCAGTTTTTAAAAGATTGTCTAATATCTTTTCTAATTGCTCTTCTGAACTTGCTCTTTTAACTAAACCAATCTTTTCAAACTCATTTACATTTTCCTCTATCTTATGTATATACTTACCGACCACAACAGGTTTTTTATAGTAGATAGCCTCTAAAATGTTATGACCTCCTATATCTGTAAAAGTCCCCCCCATCACTACAATATCAGCATACTTATAAATTCCTGATAGCTCTCCCAATGTGTTAAGTATATAGACATCTTTATCTATTTTTTCTGTATCTGTTCTTAAAGAGTAATTTAACATATACTCCTTTAATAATTCTTCTATCTCTTTAACTCTCTCTAAATGTCTAGGTGCAATTATTAGAGATAAATCCTTGTATTTTTTCCTTAAAGATAGATACACCTTTATCAGTATTTCTTCTTCTCCTTTATGTGAGCTAGCTAAAATTATTAATCTTCTGTTATTTTTATCTAAATGAAGACTTTTTTTAGGAATAGATGATATATACTTTAAATCACCACAGAGTTTTAGTTTTCCACTATCTTTAACAAAATTAGATAAATAATTAAAATCGTTATTTGAGCGGACTAAAAACTTATAAAATGAATTAAAAATATACTTATAGAAAAAATAGAATTTTTTATACTTTTTATATGAGTTTTTAGAAACCCTACTGTTAACAGATAATAAAGGAAATTTTTTTGATGAGTATGTTATTAAGTTAAACCAAAATTCCTCCTCAATAATAATTCCTAATTTTATATTGTAAGAGTTAAGAAATCTTTTTATTGATATGCTTAAGTCGTATGGCAATGGTATAACCTTAGCATAAGAAAACTCTTTTTTTCCGTAATCTAAACCTCTAGGAGAAAAAATTGTAATAAGAATATTATTATTTTCTTTTAATCTTTCTATTAAAGGTCTTGCTAAATTTAATTCTCCCACACTTGCACAGTGAAACCAGATATATTCCTTATTGTCTGAAGGTCTAGGATAAAGTCTTTCAAAAAAATTTAGAGCATACCCTCTCTTTTTAACAATAAGAGAAAAGACAGGGATGAAAAGAAAAGAATAAAAGATTTGATAAATTAATCTTATAAGATTTTCCATTATTTATTTTCTATTTCTATCTCTATTCCTAGCTCTTCCAGTTGTTCCTCTTTAACATAATCAGGTGCCTCTGTTAGAGGACATATTCCCTTTTGAGTTTTTGGAAACGCTATTACCTCTCTTATACTTTCAGAGTTTGTCATAAGTGCTAAAATTCTATCTAATCCGAATGCTAATCCACCATGTGGAGGAGCTCCATACTTTAGAGCTTTAATAAGAAAACCAAACTTTTCTTCTGCCTCTTCATCTGATATTCCTAGCAGTTCAAACATCTTTTTCTGTATATCTGGTCTGTGTATACGGATAGAACCTCCTCCTATCTCCTCTCCATTTAACACCAAATCGTAAGCTTTAGATTTAAAAGTTAAAGCTATATCTTTGTTGTTTATTGCTTCATCTATTCTATCTATATCTTCATCCTTAGGGCTTGTGAATGGGTGATGTAATGCCACAAGTCTTTTTTCTTCCTCGTCCCACTCTACTAATGGGAAATCAACAACCCATGTAAACTTCCACTCTCCCTCTGGGATAATATCCAATTTTTCAGCAACCAATTTTCTTAAAAGACCTAAGACCTTATGTGTTGTTTCATAATCATCAGCTATAAATATAAGTAAATCTCCATCTTCAGCTTCCATTCTTTCAAAAAGTTTATTTTTTTGTTCCTCTGTGAAAAATTTAAGAATTGGAGAACTTACCTTTCCATTTTCCAGTTTAATCCATGCCATACCTTTAGCACCAAAATTTATAGCCTCTTTTGTTAACTCATCTATCTCTTTCCTTGAAAATTTAGCACCACCTTTTATATTTATTCCTTTTACTAAGCCTCCATTTTCAACTGCAGACCTGAAAACTTTAAATTCGCATTCCTTAGCTATATCAGAAACATCTACAAGCTCTAAACCGTATCTTAAGTCTGGTTTATCTGTTCCATATCTCTCTATAGCTTCTTTATAGCTCATTCTAGGAAATGGTAATTTTAGCTCTATTCCTAATACCTTTTTCCATAGATAATGAATTAAACCTTCAGATATTGCGATAACATCTTCTTCATCAACAAAAGACATCTCAAAGTCTATCTGTGTAAATTCCGGCTGTCTATCCTTTCTTAAATCTTCATCTCTAAAACATTTAACTATTTGAAAATATCTTTCTATTCCACCAACCATTAGTATCTGTTTAAATAACTGTGGAGACTGTGGAAGTGCATAAAATTTCCCTTTTTCAAGTCTAGAAGGAACTAAAAAATCTCTAGCTCCTTCTGGTGTTGATTTAGTTAACATAGGAGTTTCTATCTCTAAAAATCCATTTCCTGCTAGATATTCTCTTGTAGCCTGATAAACTTCGTGTCTTAATATAAGTTTTTTTAACATTGAAGGTCTTCGTATATCTAAGTATCTGTATCTTAGTCTAACTTCCTCTTTAACATCAATCTCATCTTCTATAGGAAATGGAAGAATATCACAGCTATTAAGTATTCTTAACTCATCTACAATAACTTCTATATTTCCTGTAGGAATTTTAGGGTTTTCCGTTCCTTCAGGTCTTCTCTGAACTCTTCCTCTAACTGCTAAAACATACTCTGTTCTTACCTTTTTAGCCTTTTTGTAGGCTTCCTCTGGAGATAATGAAGGGTCTATAACAATTTGAACAATTCCCTCTTTATCTCTTAAATTTATAAATATTACTCCTCCATGGTCCCTTACACTTTCAGCCCAACCTAAAAGCTTAACCTCATCTCCTATATTAGCCTCAGTTAACTCACCACAAAAATAATCCCTTTTAAAATCTCCTAAATGGTCTAATTGTGTCATTTCTTACCTCTTTTAGTTTTTAAAGTTATTAATATTATAACTGTTAGCCTGTTAATTTTGCCTTTTTGGTTAAGGTTATGACAGTACTAACATTAACAAAAGCAAAATTTTTAGCTTTTTAAACTTTAAGGCAATAACAGTTTAATCAGAACTTGGAGATTAACACTACACAATAAAATTTGAGAATTTAGATATTTCCCTTTATGAAAAAAAACTTGACTATTAATATTAAAAATATAACTTTATCCTATCGCCAAAACAAAGTTAGAGGGAGGGTAGGAAATGAATTATAATGGAGTAGTTAATGAATACCTACCTTATCTGATAACTTTATTAAAGGCTATTGGAATATTCTTAGTAGGATTAGGATTATCCACAGTAGGTAAAACTTTAGTTAGTAAAGGATTATCAAAAATCCATATCTTAGAAAGAGAGACAGAATTTATTCAGAGCTTTAGTAAACTTGTGTATTACTTTATACTTCTTATAACTATAGTAGCTGTTTTAGAAATATTAGGTTTAAAGTATATAACTCAACCATTTATTGATTTGTTAAACGAAGTACTAGTTTATATACCTAATATTATAGGAGCAGGTTTAATACTGTTTTTAGGTATACTGTTAGCTAAAATATCAAAAGAGTTTATAAAATCACTTCTTATAACATTTAAAGTTGAGGAGTTTGCTAAACAGTATAAGATTGAAAACTTAAGCGGTGCAGTTGCAAACTTTGTTTATCTAATAATCATCTTATTTGTCATAATGGCATCTTTAAATGCTTTAGGTATCACTGTTATATCTGAGCCTGCAACTCAGATGATAGCTTCCATACTTTTAACAATTCCTAAAGTAATAGCAGGACTAATAATATTTGGTGTTATATTTTTCTTAGGAAAATTAGTAGCTGAAATTATTTCTAAGATTGTTGATGATATCAACATAGATGAAGTAGCCAACTATTTAGGAATATCTTCAGAAAAACTCAAATTTGATAAGTTAGTTAAATATCTTATACTTACATTTGCAACTTTAATAGGTTTATCACAAGCATTCTCTTATGTAGAGGCAACCGCTTTAAGTCTTTTAACACAACAATTATTGGAGATAATATTTAAAGTTTTAGTCGCATCTGCTATAGTTTTTGTTGCAATGTTTATAGGAAAACAGATAGAAGACAAACTAGAAAACAAAAACTTTGGTAAAGGTATTAAATATCTCTTAATTCTTATGTCCGTATTTTTAGCCTTACCATTTATTGGAATATCTCCAGAGATAATAGAAATATTTGTATTCACTATAACCTTAGGTTTAGGAATTGCATTTGCTTTAGCATTTGGATTAGGTGGTAAGGATATAGCTAGAGAAATTTTAAAAGATATCTTTCTAAAGAATAAAAATAGTTCTAAAGAATAAAGATAGTAAAGGAAACTAAATATATCTTTTTTACTTCTACATTTTCTTTTTTTATCTTATTTTTTTATCCTTTTCATAAAATTCTGTTAAACTTTTATAAAAATTCCCTTTAATGTGGTGAAATATTGATAAAAGGCAAAAATATCTATCTAATAGGTTTTATGGGTAGTGGAAAAAGCACAGTAGGAAAAGTTTTAGCCGAAGAGTTAGGCTATAGATTTGTTGATACAGATGAGGAAATAGAGAAAGAAACTGGGAAGAAAATTAAAGATATTTTTAAAGAGTATGGAGAGGAGTATTTTAGAAATTTAGAGAGAAAAAAAATTTTGGAGCTATCAAAGAAAAAAAATTTAGTAATTTCAACAGGTGGCGGTTTACCTGCAAATAAGGAAAATCTGAGTATTATGAAAAATTCTGGAGTTGTTATATGGTTGAAAATAGATTTTGATACATTTTTAAATAGGGTTGGCAATGATGAAAACAGACCTCTACTAAAGGAAGATATAAATAAATTGAAGGAAAGATTTAACAAAAGGAAGAAATATTACTCTCAAGCAGATATAGTTGTAATTAATGATAACACTAAAACAGTAGATGAAACTGTAAAAGATATTTTAGAAAATATAAAAGAAAAATTAATTTTGTTTTAATCTTTTTTCTATTATCCAAATAATATCCTCAAATTTTTCTCTTCTTTCAAAAAGGTTGTTGGCTAATTTTAAAAGTATTAAAAATATTGAAATAGGTATTACTATAGTTTGAATGACTATTAAAGATATTTCTAAAACTATTAGATTTACTACTGCATCTATAAACCTATCTTTATTCTTCCACACATATATACTAACTTCTTTAGCAAGTTGAGATTTTTCTTTAAGTATATTCCAACCAAATTCAAAACTTTTAAGTTTTGCGAAAAAACCTTCATCTTTTTGATTTGTATTGATAATTAAGGTATCTTCTTTAGAAAACTTATTTTCTAATTTAGATAAATCTTTAAAAACTACCAAATTTTGCTCTATTCTAGGTTTAAAAAAGTCTTCATATAGAAGATTATTAACTATTCCACATACAGGAAGGGCTAATCTTAATGCAAGAATTAGAATTACTATTCCTGTTATAACCATGACAAGGCTTCTTAATCTATCTATCCAAATTGAAGGTAGCAAAATTATTAAAATATATGAGATTATATTAAATGAATAGACAGTTAAAATCTCTTTAGAAATTTTCATTAAACCTATTAAACCTAAAGATATAGTTAAAACTGTTGAAAGTCTCTCTGTTGCATCATCTAAAGGGTCTAAAATCTGTCCTATATGTAGTGTTAAACCAACACCTGCAGGGGAAATGTCTATCTCTGTTTCCTTTGCAACGGAAACTATAGCATTAGTTATTCTGGCAATACCGTAAACAACAATAGTTTCTTTTATAGCAGTTTTAAAATATTCATCTCCCTTTTCGTCTAAGTATGGTAATTTTTCTGGAAAAATTCTAAAAGTTAAAATAAAAAAAATAATAAAAAATGAAATAATTAATTTTTTCCATACAGGTGAAGGTAGATTAATATTCATTTCCTTTGATTTCTTACTTTAATAATATCTAACTATATTGTAATATGTATCTCTCTGTGCTGGAATAAAACCAGCCTCTTTTATTATTTCTGCCATCTTTTCAGGCTTAGGAGCAGAAACTTTCCATCCTGTAGAAGCTACAACATTTTCCTCAATCATAGTGCTTCCTAAATCATTAGCACCAAAGTGTAAACCAATCTGTCCTATCTTCATAGTTTGTGTAATGTGTGAAGACTGTATATTTTCAAAGTTGTCTAAAAATATTCTTGATAGTGATAAAACCTTTAGATAATAAACAGATGTAGCTGTTTCTAGATGGTCCAATTTAGTTCCACCTTTTTGAAAGGTCCAAGGAATAAAGGCTGTAAAATATCCTCTTCCTTCCTTTAAAGAGTTATCCTGTAAATCTCTTACATTAGATAGATGTTCTATTATATGTTTAGGTTCTTCTATATGTCCAAACATCATTGTGGCTGTTGTTTTCATTCCCAACCTATGGGCTGTTTTATGAACTTCCAACCACTCATCAGTGCTAACTTTAGCCTTTGTTGAAAGCTGGTTTCTAACTTCATCTGAAAGTATCTCTGCTCCACCACCGGGAACACTGTCTAGCCCTGCATCTTTTAATGTCTTTAAAACTTCTTCCACAGTCATTTTTTCCAGTTTAGCTAAAAAGACAATTTCTGTAGCTGATAGTGAGTGTAGCTGAATATTTGGGAATCTTTTTTTTATTTCAGAGAATAAATTTATATAAAAATCCAGTCTTAAATCTGGGTTTAATCCACCTTGCATTAGGACGGTAGTTCCACCCCATTCTATTAACTCCTCAATCTTTTTAAAAATCTCTTCGTAATCTAATATATAAGCGTTTGGAGATTTCTTAGTTGTTTGAAAAGCACAAAATTTACAACCGGCAACACATACATTTGTATAGTTTATATTTCTATCTACAACAAATGTTGCTACATTGTCAGGATGCTTTTCTCTTCTAACGAAATCTGCCAATCTTCCTACTGTCAATAAATCTCCATTCTCAAGTAAAAATAGAGCTTCCTCTTCATTAATTCTTTTCCCAGATAAAACTTTATCAAAGATATATTTAATATCAAAAGAGCTTTTTGAGTTTGTTATCATCTTTTTACCTCTTTAATTGCTAGATTAAAAATTAAAAACATAAAACAAAAAAAAGAAAAATGATTTAGTTATAAGTTTAAATGTTCAAATAAGATTTTATAATTTCAACAATTAATGTTTAATTTTTCTAATAGAATTATTTAATTTGGAGTGGAAAAATGGCTTATAGGGATTTAAGAGAGTTTATAGCTCTTTTGGAAAAAGAAGGGGAGTTATACAGAATTAAAGATAAGGTAAGCCCTATACTTGAGATAACTGAGATAGCTGATAGAGTTATGAAAATGCCAAGTGGTGGGAAGGCTCTTCTTTTTGAGAATGTGGAAGGATACGAAGGAATACCGGTTTTAATTAATGCTTTTGGAAGTGAGAAAAGGATGAAGTTAGCTTTAAATGTGAAAAATTTTGAGGATATAGGGTGGAAACTTTACAGGATATTAAAACCAGAAGTCCCAAACACATTTTTAGATAAACTAAAAAGAATTCCAGAGTTAAAAAAACTTAATGATGCATTACCTAAAGTTGTTAGAAATGCTCCAGTTCAAGAGATTGTAAAAACAGGGGAAGATATAAATATTTACGATTTCCCAGTTTTAAAATGTTGGCCTAAAGATGGAGGAAGATTTATAACCCTTCCTCAAGTTGTGTCAAAGGACCCTGAGACAGGTTTAAGAAATGTTGGAATGTATAGAATTCAGCTTTTAGATAAGGATAAAGTTGCTGTTCATTGGCAGATACATAAGGGAGGAGCTAAACATTACTGGAAGTATAAAAAAAGGGGAGAAAAAATCCCTGTTGCTATAGTTATCGGTGGAGACCCAGTTCTTACTTATGTTGCATCAGCTCCTTTACCTGAAGATGTAGATGAGTATTTATTTGCAGGAATAATAAGAGAAAAAGGAGTTGAGTTAGTTAAATGTCAAACTGTAGACTTAGAGGTTCCCGCTAACGCCGAAATAGTGATAGAGGGATACATAGACCCTAATGAACCATTAGTTGATGAGGGACCATTCGGAGACCATACAGGATTTTATACACCTGTAGATAAATATCCATTAATGCATATTACAGCGATAACACACAGAAGAAATCCTATCTATATAACAACTATTGTTGGTAAACCACCTATGGAAGATGGGTATATGGGAAAAGCTACAGAAAGAATATTTTTACCATTAGTTAAGTTTAACCTACCTGAAGTAGTTGATTACAACCTTCCAGTATCAGGATGTTTTCATAATTTCTGTTTTGTTTCAATAAAAAAACGATATCCGGGACATGCCTATAAAGTTATGGATGCATTATGGGGAATGGGACAGCTTATGTTTTCTAAACATATAGTTGTATTTGATGATTGGGTAAATGTTCAAGATATAAATGAGGTTTTATGGATTTGGGGAAATAATGTTGACCCAATTAGAGATGTTGTTATAAAGAAGGGAGTTGTTGATGTTTTAGACCACTCTACAGACCTTATAGGTTTTGGTGGTAAGATGGGAATAGATGCAACAACAAAATGGAAAGAGGAGGGATATAAAAGAGATTGGCCTGAGGTTATACAGATGGATGAAAAAGTAAAAGAAAAAGTTAGACCTATTGTAAATAAAGTGATAAAGGATATTCTAAAAAAAGAAATTGAAGATTTAAAAAAGAAATTATAGTTCTTCTTTTTTACTTTCTTCACTTTTATCTTTTTTTGTTTTTCCTAACAACTCCCTCAGTTTAGCTCCTATATCGGTTGCCCTCATTAAAGTCTCACCAATTAAGAATGCATCAACACTATAGTTATCTTTTAAATCTTTTAACTGTTCATATGTTTCTAGACCACTTTCAGAAACTATAATCTCTGCTCCCTCTTCTCTCAATTTTGGAGCTAACTCTCTCGTTATGTTTATATCAACCTCAAAAGTTTCTAAATTTCTGTTGTTTATACCTATAATTTTTGCTCCACTTTCTAAAGCCTTTAGACCTTCTTCTAATGTGTGAACTTCAACTAAAGGTTCTAATTCAAATTCTTTCCCATACTTTATTAAATTTCTTAGTTCAGACCTTGATAAAACTTTAGCTATAAGTAGATAGCTATCAGCTCCGTAAGCTACTGCCTCTAGTATCTGTCTTTCATCAATAATAAAATCTTTTCTAAGCAATGGAACAGTGGTAAAAGGTCTTATCTGTAGTAGATAATCTATATCTCCTTTAAAATACTCTTTATCTGTTAAAACAGATATAACAGAAGCTCCATTCTGATTGTAAATCTGAGCTATCTTTATTGGATTAAAGTCCTCTCTGATTACTCCCTTTGACGGTGAAGCTTTTTTTATCTCAGCTATTATGTTTATACCTTTTTTCTTTAGAGCATATTTAAATGGTCTAACTTTATCTCTCAACTTTACCCTTTTTGCCAAATAATTTATGTATCTTGGAGAGTAATACTCTAGCTCTTCCCTTTTAGTTTGAATAATCTTTTCTAAAATATTCATTTTATTACCTCAAAATCAATTTAATTTATTACATAATCTTAAATATTGAAAAAATTATCCAATTTAACAACAACTTTTTTATAGAATTTTCACAGCACTGGATAATTTCCGGTAAAGCAGGCTACACAAAAGCCTTTATTCTTTTTGTTTAATGCAGATTTAACCATACCATCAAGTGATAAATAGTAAAGCGTATCAACACCTATATAGTTTCTTATTTCTTCTACAGACTTAGTGGAAGCTATAAGCTCCTCCTTTGTTGGAGTATCTATACCATAAACACAGGGACTTATTACAGGGGGAGATGAAATGAGAAAATGTATTTCTTTAGCTCCAGCTTTCTTTAACATTCCTACAATTTTTTTTGCTGTAGTTCCTCTTACAAGTGAGTCATCTATAAGAATAACCCTCTTTCCCTCAATAACCTGTCTTACAGGATTTAGTTTTAACTTTACACTTAAATCTCTAATTTCCTGCAAAGGCTGTATAAAACTTCTTCCTATATAATGATTTCTTATTAATCCAAATTCTAAAGGAATACCACTCTCTTCAGAATATCCTTTAGCTGCCAGAAAACCACTATCTAAAACAGGGACAACAACATCAGCATCTATAGGTTTCTCTTTAGCTAACTGTCTTCCCATTTCCTTTCTAATTTCATAAACATAATCTTTAAAAATTATGCTATCTGGACGGGCGAAATATACATATTCAAAAATACATTTATGAGCTTTATCTACAAAACCTAACGGAAAGTATGACCTTAAACCTTCTCCATCAATAACTAAAACCTCTCCCGGTTTTATATCTCTTAAATATTCAGCTTCTACCATATCCAAAGCACAGCTTTCAGATGCTAAAAATATAGAGCCTTGTTTATTTTTCCCTAAAACTAACGGTCTGAAACCATAAGGGTCTCTAACAGCTATTAACTGATTTTCTCTAAGTATAAGTAAAGAGTATGCACCTTTTACATTCTTCATTGCCGAAAATAATAGAGGTAAAAATTCTCTATCATTTTGATGAAGGTTTATATCAAACTCTTCAGTATTCCTTGCTTTAGCTATTAGATGAACAAAAACCTCTGTATCAGATGTTGTATGGAATATAGCTCCTTCCTTTTCAAGTTTTTCTCTAATTTCATTTGCATTGACTATATTTCCATTGTGGGATATTGCAAAACTTCCTTTGTAAAAATGAGTTATAAATGGTTGTATATTCTGGGGATTAGCTTTACCTGAAGTTGAATATCTAACATGTCCAATAGCTATATCTCCCTTCAGATTGTTTAAATCCTGTTCTTTTAAAGCTTGCATTACTAAACCTTCAGCCTTCTTTACATTTATCTCATACCTATTTGAAACAGCTATTCCTACCGCTTCCTGCCCTCTGTGTTGTAATGCGTGTAGTCCAAGATAAGTTAATTTAGAGGCATTATTATTATTGAAAACTCCAAAAATTCCACACATTGTCTCTTTATCTCCTTTAAAATCTTCAATTACCAAAATTTTACTATTTTATTTTTTGTCAGTTAAATAAAAGTTAAAAGATTGTTAAATAGAATTGAATAAAAGTTGATAGGTTTTACTTCAGTTCTCTTTTCTTTTCTTTTATGCTCCAATAAATTCCATCAAATATATCAGATAATTCATTAGAAAAACTTTCAGCTTTCTCATCTATATAGTTGTTTGGATAGATAATATCCCATAAATAAGGATTTGTCGCTACTAGCCCAGTTCCATCTCCTAAATCGTATATAACCATATTAACTATAGCTAAAGGTGTTGCTTGGGGACTTACAAATGCTACTTCTTCAATATACTTTTCATTTACTAATTGAATAAGAAAAAAATTACCTTCTTTTTTTATTTCTATAATTTTTAAATTATTTTTGGAAGCACTAAGCTTTAACTCATTTAAATACTCTGCTGGAGTTATGTTTGGATATGCTTTTTCTATTAATACAGAGCTCTTAACAGTCCTTACAGCTAAACCATACACAAAAATATACAGGAAAAGCAGTGTTGAGAATATACCTATACCTGTTATTATCCAGAGTGGTTTATTCTTTATCATTCTTTAACTTTTCCTTTTCTTCGTTATAGCTTGCTTTTACAGCTAGAGCCCATATGAGAGCAACTGTTAAGACCATAAATGTGAAGAACACTATTCCTATTAATTCCCACCAGTTATTTTCCATTCCTATTAACCTTATACGAAAGATAATACTAACTATTATTATAAGATTATCTTTTTATATTATAAAGAATAACAGTTATTAATCTAATTTTTTCTCCAATTCATTTCACCTAACTTATCTTGATATAAATTGATTAATTCTATACTAATAAAAACCCATTATTATGCTCCTTTGAACTTTTATATCTCATATTAGATTTTATAGATTTATAATAATTTATTCTAATAATAACTAATGACCTTCAACAGAGGAGTTTAGATATGTTTGAAAAAAGGATAAAATTCATAAAGTTTTTTATACTGCTCCTTATAACATCAACATTAGTCTTTGCAGAAGAAAAACTACCTTACTTTAAGTTTGAAACAGATACTGGCAGAATCATAAAAAAGAAAGATTTAAAAGATAAACCTACAGTTATGATTTTTTGGGGAATTTACTGTCATACATGTAGAGATGAGCTTCCAAAACTAGAAAAGGTATATCAAAAGTATAGAGACAAAGTTAACTTTTTAGCTGTTGTAGTTGATACACAAGACATAGATGAAGTTAAAGAGTTTAAAGAAAAGATAGGTTTTAGTTATACGGTAGCATTCATAAACTCACAGTCAGATTTAGTAAAGTTTAAAGTTTTTGGAACTCCAACAACACTTGTTATATCTCCGGATTTGATAGTTATTCGTAGATTTGTTGGAGATATTAACATAACAGCTCTAGAAAATCTACTTGATGAATTAATAATAAAATGAGGTGAAAAATGGATAAAAAAGTATACATATACGATACAACTTTAAGAGATGGAACTCAGGCAGAAGGTGTAAATGTTTCCGTTGAGGATAAACTTAGAATAACAGAAAAATTAGATGACTTTGGGGTGCATTATATAGAAGGTGGATGGCCCGGTTCAAATCCAAAAGATGATGAGTATTTTAAACAGGTAAAAAATCTAAAGCTTAAGAATGCTAAAATATCAGCTTTCGGCTCAACTAGGAGACACTATCTTAAAGTGGAAAACGACCCATTGGTTATAAATCTCATAAAAGCTGAAACTCCCACTATCACCATTTTTGGAAAAGCTTGGGATTTACATGTTATACAGGCTCTAAAGACCACACTTGAAAAAAATCTAGAGATGGTTTACGACACAGTTAAGTTTTTAAAAAGGTATACAGATGAAGTAATCTTTATCGGAGAGCATTTTTTTGATGGATATAAGGAAAATCCTAGTTATGCATACAAAGTTTTAAAAACAGCTGAAGAAGCAGGAGCAGATTTTGTAGTTTTAGCAGATACAAATGGAGGAACACTGCCTAATGAATTAGAAAGAATAATTAAAGAAATAAGAGAAAAAGGTTTAAGTGCAAAACTTGGAATACACGCCCATAACGATAGTGATACTGCAGTGTGGAACTCTATAGTTGCAGTTTTAAATGGAGCAGTTCAGGTTCATGGAACTATAAATGGTTTCGGAGAAAGATGTGGAAATGCTAACCTCTGCTCTATTATACCAAACTTAACTTTAAAGTTAGGTTATGAAACTGTCCCTAAGGAAAACCTGAGAAAACTAAAAGAAGTTTCTAATTTTGTTGCTGATTTAGTAAATTTACCTGTCCCTAAG
The DNA here is from genome assembly GCA_026985705.1 of Hydrogenothermaceae bacterium. GTDB lineage: Bacteria > Aquificota > Aquificia > Aquificales > Hydrogenothermaceae > QNZC01. The sequence continues at coordinate 15,805 of JALSPY010000115.1, forward strand.
AATATGCCATATGTTGGAGACAGTGCATTTGCCCATAAAGGTGGTGTTCATGCATCAGCGGTAATTAAAAACTCTAGACTTTATGAGCATATACAACCTGAGCTTGTAGGAAATAGAAGAAAAGTTTTAGTTTCAGACTTAGCAGGTAAAAGTAATATTATCTATAAAGCTAAAGAGTTTGGATTGGAGCTTAACGAAAAAGACCCTAAAGTTATTGAGCTTGTTAAAAAGATAAAAGAGTTGGAAAATGAAGGTTATCATTTTGAAGCAGCAGAGGCATCCCTTGAGATATTGATAAGAAAACATCTAGGATTGTTTAAAGATTACTTTGATTTAGACAGTTATAGAGTTTTAATAATGAAGAGATTAGGAGATAAACTTCCTGTTTCGGAGGCTACAGTTAGAATAAAAGTAGATGATAAGTATGAGCATACTGTATCGTTAGGTAATGGTCCTGTTAATGCTTTAGATAGGGCATTAAGAAAAGCATTAATAAATATCTATCCTTCATTAAAGGAGATAGAGTTAATAGATTATAAAGTTAGAATTGTAAATGAGTTAGAGGGAACTGGAGCAAAGATAAGAGTTTTAGTTGAAAGTAGAGATAAGAAAAGAAAGTGGGGAACAATCGGAGTTTCAGACAATATCATAGAGGCATCTTGGAATGCTGTAGTTGATAGTTTTATATATAAACTTATGAAAGATGAAGAAGATATGGAAACTTAAAGTAAAGTAAAAAATGATTTAAATTATAGATATTGAATTTTGAATATATTAATAATCTTATAATTAAAATTTAAAAAGGAGGCTGTATTAGTGTTTTTAGACAGAGACACTTACAAGAAAATTCATATTTCAGTTCAAGAGTTAAAAGAAAAAATTGATAAAGGAGAAGATTTTATTCTTTTAGATGTTAGAGAGCCACAGGAGTATGAGTATTCTAGAATAAAAGAAAAAGAAGCTATGTTAGTTCCGCTTATGAGATTACCTGCAGTGGCTGATAAACTTCCAAAGGATAAACCTATATATGTCCTATGTAGAAGTGGAAACAGAAGTTTACAGGCTACACTCTGGTTAATGGAAAAAGGATTTAAAAATGTAAAGAATATTGAAGGTGGGATTTTAGCTTGGTCTGATTATATAGACCCAACAGTTAGAAAGTATTAAAACAAAGCCCATTGGGGCTTTTTACACTATACTTACCATTCTTTCTAAAGGTAATCTTGCCTTCTCCATTACATCTTCAGGTAAAATCACTTCATTTGTTTCATTTTCTAAAACTTCAGCTATTTTATCTAACGTATTCTTTTTCATATCGCAACAGTGAACAACTCCACAGTAGTCAGCTGTTTCAGGAAAAACATAGTTTTTGTTAGGATTTATCTTTTCTAACTGGTGTTTTAAACCAACTTCTGTTCCAATTATCACCGTATCAGCATCAGTTGTTGTTGCAAACTCTATTATCTGTGATGTGCTACCTACAAAATCAGCTATCTCTACAGCAGAAGTATTACACTCTGGATGAACTGCTATTTTAGCATTTGGGTACTTTTCTTTTAACTCTAATAACTGCTCAGCAGTTAGATTAAAGTGTGGTGGACAAAAACCTTCCCATAAAATAAATTCCTTTTCAGGAACTTGCTTAGCTATAAAACTACCTAAAAATTTATCAGGGACAAAAATAATTTTTTTCGCATCTAGAGATTTAACAACTTTAACTGCATTTCTGGAAGTTACTATTATATCTGCTAAAGTTTTAACATCCGCATTTGTGTTTATATAAGCTACAACTACAGCATCAGGATGCTCCTCTTTCATCTTTTTTAAAGCCTGATAAGTTGCCATATCAGCCATGGGACATCCACTTTCAGGATTTGGATGTAAAACTTTTTTATCCGGATTTAAAATTTTGGCAGTTTCAGCCATAAATCTAACTCCTGCAAAAACGATTATGTTTGCATCTGTCTTTTGAGCTTTTCTAGCTAACTCTAAACTATCTCCAACAACATCTGCTATATCCTGTATCTCTCCCCTTTGGTAATAATGAGCTAAAATTATTGCATTTTTTTCCTTTCTCAATTTATTTATTTTTTCAATTAATTGTTCTTCTTTTTCGGTTAATGTGTAAGCCAAGATGGTATACCCCCTTTTAAAACACTGTTTTATTTTGAGATTATATTATAAAAACTTTAAAAAACAATTCAAAAACTTTAATCATAATCTAATTGTTGTCATAACTAATTTATCTTTTTAAGAGTAAACTAAAAAATGAAAAATAAAAAAGGAGGTAAAGATGGCTCTTACAGGAGTAATAGACAAACTGAAAAATACAACTTTAAGTGAGATAGGTGTTAGCTTTTCCCTTGCAGATATAATGAGGGATTTAAAGATAGATGGTAATAATGTTTATATAAAGCTGTTTTCTCCATCTGAAAAATATTATGATTATTTAAAAGAAAAAGCTGAGAAGGTTTTAAAGGAAATAGGAGCTGAAAAGGTTGAAGTTGAGTTTACAAATGAGCCACCTAAAACTACACAACAGCAACAACCACCACAACCACCACCACAAGCAAATCCATTTGAGAGTAGAAGGAGAATTCCTAATGTTAAAAAAGTTATAGCAGTAGCATCCGGTAAAGGTGGAGTTGGTAAATCTACAGTTGCAGTTAATCTTTCAGCAGCATTAAAAAAGATGGGATATGATGTTGGATATTTAGATGCTGATATGTATGGACCTTCTGGTCCTACAATGTTGGGAGCTAAAGATAAACAGGTAATGGCAAGACCAGATAATAAACTAATTCCACCGGTTGCCCATGGAATAAAGATAATGTCCATCGGATTACTACTACCTTCAGAGGATACTCCAGTAATATGGAGGGGACCAGTACTATTTAAAGCTCTAAACCAATTTCTATTTGATATAGACTGGGGAGAAGAAGGATTAGACTTTCTTATTATAGATTTACCACCGGGCACAGGAGATGTTCAGATAACATTAGGTCAAACTGCCGAAATAGATGGAGCTGTTATAGTAACTACGCCTCAAGATGTGGCATTAGTTGATGTTAAAAAGGGAATACAGATGTTTAATGAGGTTCAAATACCAGTTTTAGGTATAGTGGAGAATATGAGTTATTTTGTATGCCCTGAAAGTAATAAAAAGTATGAGATATTTGGAAAAAGTAAAACTGAAGAAATAGCTAAAACTTACAATACTGAACTGTTAGGTAAAATTCCTATAGAGCCAAAAGTTGCAGAGTTTTCAGATTTAGGAATACCTATAGTTTTGGCTAAAGAAGATAGCAACTCAGCTAAAGCATTTATGGAAATAGCTCAAAATTTAATAAAAAAATTAAGTATGTAATAGGAGGTAATATAGATATGTTAAAAGAAAGAGGATATGTATACGTAGACCATTTAGCTACAACACCTGTAGCAGAAGAAGTTTTAGAAGCGATGATGCCTTATTATAGAGACCAATTTGGTAATCCCACTTCACTACACCAGTTCGGAGTTAATGCTAAAAAGGCTATAAATAAGGCTAGAGAGCAGATAGCACAGCTTTTAAATATAAAGAAACCTGAAGAGATAGTTTACACATCAGGAGCTATAGAAGCTAATAACTTAGCTATAAAAGGTTATGCTAAAGCTCCGGGTATAACAAGAAGGGGAAAACATATAGTCGTTTCTGCTATAGAGCATCATTCAGTTTTACACTCTGCTAAAACTTTAGAGAAGGAAGGTTTTGAGATTACATATCTAAAACCTGATAAATATGGTTTATTCACACCTGAACAGGTAAAGGAAGCAGTAAGAGAAGATACTATACTTGTTTCAATAGGATTAGCTAATAGGGAGATTGGGACAGTTCAAGATTTAAAGGAGCTTGTTAAAGCAGCTAAAGAGAAAAATCCACGAGTTGTGTTCCACTCTGATATAGCTCCAGCTGTTGGACATATGCCAGTAGATATAGAAGATTTAGGTTTAGATATGGCATCTTTCACAGGTCATTACTTCTATGCTCCTAAAGGAATTGGTGGTCTTTATGTAAAAAAAGGAGTTAGATTAAAACCATTGATAGAAGGTGGTATTCAAGAAGGTGGGAGAAGAGCTGGAACAGAGCCTGTTCCTGAAATTGTTGGAATGGGGGTTGCTGCTGAGTTAGCAATAAAAGAAATGGATGATAGAGTAAACAGATTGAAAGCTCTAAGGGATAAATTATATAAAGGATTAGAAGAAAAGATAGATTATAAATTCTTTACAGGTCATCCTGAAAAGAGACTTCCTAACCATCTATCGTTAATTGTGATGTATATTGAAGGGGAAGCTATGTTATTAATGCTAAACTATAAGAAGATTTATGCTGCATCTGGCTCAGCATGTGTTTCATACGCATTAAAACAGTCTCATGTCCTAGAAGCTATAGGAGTTGAGAAGGAGACTTCAAACGGCTCAATAGTTTTCTCACTTGGAAGGGAAAACACAGAAGAGGATATAGACTATATCTTAGAAGAGTATCCTAAAGTAATACAGAGATTAAGAGAAATATCTCCTTTTGGACCTGAAAACTGGGACCAATTTACTAAAAAAGCCTCTAAATATAAAAATGTAGGTTAATTCTTTCCCTTTCTTCTTTTTTTATGAAGGAAAATAAATTTGTTGTTTGTATAACTGGAGCAAGTGGTGTTATATACGGTATAAGATTAATGGAAGAGCTAAGTAAAGTAGGAAAGGTCTATGTTGTCGTTTCAAAAAATGGATATATAGTAATGGAAAAGGAGCATAAAATAAAAAAAACAGATTTTTTAAAAAAATATTTTAATAATCCTAATATTGAGATTGTATCGGATAGAAATATAGCTTCAAAGTTAGCAAGTGGTTCCTTTCTAACTAACTTTAAAGGTGTAATTATAGCTCCATGTTCTATGTCAACTTTAGGGGCTATAGCAAATGGAGTTAATTATAATCTTATTCACAGAATATCAGAGGTTGCTTTGAAAGAAAGAGTTAAACTTATTCTTCTAGTTAGAGAAATGCCATACTCTCTAATTCATATAGAAAATATGAGAAAAATTACATTATCAGGAGGAATTATAGCTCCCGCTTCGCCATCATTTTATCACTATCCAACTACAGTTGAGGATATGGTTAATTTTGTTGTAGGGAAAATATTAGATTTAATTGGTATTGAAAATAATCTATATAGAAGATGGAATAACAGAGATGAAAATTAACAAATAGCTTTATTAAATAAATCCAATAATATCTTAAAAAGGTTAAAAAAAGTATAAAATCATATTATAATATTGTTTTGCTTAAGAAGTTTTCTAAACATATTAAGGAGGTATAATGGCAAAAAAGAAAAAGGAGAACAAAAAAGAAGATGCTATTGTTGTGGAGGGAACAGTTGAAGAGGCACTACCAAATGCTATGTTTAGAGTAAAGTTAGATACTGGACATACAATTTTAGCACATGTATCAGGTAAAATGAGAATGCATTTTATTAAGATTTTACCGGGAGATAAAGTAAGAGTAGAACTATCTCCATATGATTTAACTAGAGGAAGAATAATTTTTAGACTATAAAAATGGAGGTTATATAAATGAAAGTTAGGTCTTCAGTAAAAAAGAGATGTGAAAAATGTAGAATTATAAAGAGAAAAGGCAAAGTAATGGTTATATGTGAAAATCCTAAACATAAACAAAGACAAGGTTAAGGAGGTTTATAGATGGCTCGTATAGCAGGAGTAGATTTACCAGACAGAAAAAGATTAGAAATAGCTCTAACCTACATCTATGGTATAGGTAAAACCAGAGCTAAGGAGATTTTAGAAAAAACTGGAATAGATGGAATGAAAAGGGTTGGGGAGTTAACTCCTGATGAATTAAATGCAATAAGAAAATTTATAGAGCAAAATTACAAAGTTGAAGGGGATTTAAGAAGAGAAGTTGCAGTTAATATAAAGAAATTGATGGATATGGGATGTTATAGGGGTATAAGACATAGATTAGGTTTACCAGTTAGGGGGCAGAGAACAAAAACTAATGCTAAAACTAGAAGAAAGTTTACAGGAAGAATTAAGAAAAAATAGGAGGGATTAGCGAAGAATGGCTAGAAGAAAAAAAGGTGGAAAGAAAAAAGTTAAAAGAACTGTTCCGTATGGAATAGCTCATATACAGGCTACATTTAACAACACAATAGTAACAATTACAGACAAAGAAGGTAATGTATTAACTTGGGCTTCTGGTGGAACTGAAGGTTTTAAAGGAACTAGAAAATCAACACCTTATGCAGCTCAAAAGGCAGCAGAAAAGGCAGCAAAAAGAGCTATTGAAGAGTTTGGTATGAAAGACGTTGAAATATGGGTTAAAGGTCCGGGAGCAGGAAGGGAAACTGCTATAAAAACAATTCAAGCAGCAGGTTTAAATGTCAAAGTTATAAAAGATGTTACTCCTATACCACATAACGGTTGTAGACCACCAGCTAAAAGGAGGGTTTAATCAATGGGAAGATATTTAGGACCATTAACTAGAGTAAGTAGAAGATTAGGTGTTTTTGTAGGAGGAAGTTTAAAAGCTTTCAATAAAAGAAATTTTCCACCGGGACAACACGGTAGAGTTCAAGGCAGAAAGAGAAAATTATCTGACTATGCTATCCGTTTACAAGAAAAACAAAAATTAAGATATCTATACGGTGGATTAAGAGAAGGGCAGTTTAAAAGATATTTTGATGAAGCAGCAAGAATTGCTGGTAATAAAGGTGGAAACACAGGGGAAATCTTACTACAACTATTAGAGAGAAGATTAGATAATGTTGTTTACAGACTTGGTTTTGCCAAAACGAGAAGACAAGCTAGACAGATGGTAGTTCATGGACACTTCTTAGTTAATGGAAAAAAGGTAAATAAACCTGCTTATCAAGTTGATGTTGGAGACGTAATAGAGTTAAGAGAAAAAAGTAAAAAATCTCCTTTATTCAAAGAAAATTTAGAAAACAAAGACCCAAGAACTATTCCAGAGTGGTTAGAGCTTGATAAAGAAAACTTCAGAGGTAAAGTTGTATCATTACCTGAGAAAGTAGAGTTAGAGATACCTGTAGATGTTCAGCTCATCATTGAGTACTACTCTGGATAAATTAAATCTTAAAGGAGGGAAAAAAGCCTATGCCCTTTTTAGAATTTAAATTCCCAGAGAAGATATACTGGGATGAAACTTCAAAAACAGAAACATTCGGAAGACTGTATGTAGAACCGTTAGAGAGAGGATATGGAATAACTTTAGGAAATGCTTTAAGAAGAGTTTTACTTTCTTCTTTAGAAAGTGGAGCTATTACATATGTTAGAATTCAGAATGTTCCCCATGAATTTACAACTATAGATGGTGTAATAGAGGATGTTTCAGAGATTGTTTTAAATTTAAAACAGATAAAATTTAAGATGGATGAAAATATAGAAAGTGATTATGCAATTCTTGAGTTTAAGGGACCCGGTGAAATAAAGGCTAAAGATATTAAATTACCTGCAGGAATAAAGGCGGTAAATCCTGATACACACATTGCAACAGTTGATGGTGATGTTGAAGTTAAGATGGAGTTTAAGATAGAGAAGGGAAGAGGATATATAACTGTAGAGGAAATGGAAAAGCCAACAACTATAGGATGGATACCTATAGATACTGCATTTTCTCCTATAAAAAGATGCACTTATAAAGTTGAACCTAAGAGAATTGAAGGAAAGGCTTATGAAAAGTTGATGTTAGAGTTTGAAACAGATGGTACAATCACTCCGGATGAAGCTCTAAAGGAAGCTGTAAAGCTTTTAATAAAACATTTTGAATTATTGTTAAATCCTTCTACTAGAAAAGTTGATGTTATTAGAAAAACTGAACCAGAAAGTATAGCTGCTAGATTAGAGGCTGACAAACTATCTTTAGCAATAGAAGAGTTAGAAATATCATCTAGAGCTACAAATACACTTAAGAAGTTAGGAATAGAAACTATAGGAGATTTAGTGAAAAAGACAGAGGAAGATTTAAAGGAAGCTAAAAGTATAGGTAGAAAGGCTTTAAAGGAGATAAAAGAGGCACTTGCAGAGCTTGGATTATCTTTAGCACCATCTCCAAACAAAAAAGAGTAATTAGGAGGTAAGAGAGAAAAAATGAGACATAGAGTTAAAACTAAAAGTTTTAGCAGACCAAAGGAGCAGAGAGAAGCTTTATTTATAAATTTAGCATGTGAGTTAATAGAACATGGCAGAATTGAAACAACTTTAGCTAAAGCTAAATATTTAAGACCTATTGTTGAGAAATTAATAACTTTAGCTAAAAAACAAACAATCCATTCTAGAAGATTATTAAACTCCAGATTGAGAGGAAATACAAAAATAGCTACAAAATTATTTAAAGAGATAGCTCCTCTTTATAAGGATAGAAACGGTGGGTACACAAGAATTTATAAGTTAGATAAGAGAAGAAGAGGAGATGATGCTGAGCTTGCTATAATAGAATTAGTAGATTACCCATTTGAAGAAAAATAAAAGATGTATATACTAGGAAATTTTTTTGAAGCTCTGTCCACTGTTGTGGACCTCATTCTCACCCTTTATATGTGGATTGTTATAGTATCTACGGTCTTATCGTGGGTTAGTCCTGATCCTTACAATCCTATAGTAAGAACAATAAGAAATTTAACAGAACCTGTTTACTCTAAGATAAGAAGAGTTATTCCTACAGTTTATGGAAATATAGATTTTGCACCATTTATAGTAATATTAATAATAATATTTTTAAGGATTTTCCTTGTAAAAACACTTCATCAAATTGGTTATAATCTAAATCATTAGTAAAAAGAGGTTTGTATGAATTTAGATGCTATACTTATAGAGGCATTAAAGAAAAAAGCTTCTGACATTCATTTAAAAGTAAACTCTCCTCCTATAATAAGAGTTAGTAGACATATAGAGAAATTACCTACAAAGCCTTTAACTGTAGATAATATTTTATCTTTTGTGAAACAGGTAGTTAAAAGTCAGAAGAAATTACAGGAGCTTGTTGAAAAAGGAGAGTTAGACATATCTTACTCTATTCCTAAAGTAAGCAGATTCAGAGTAAATATATACAGACAGAGAGGAACGTATGCTTTTGCCTTCAGGGCTTTAAAAAATAAAATCCCTAAGATTGAGGAGCTTAACCTTCCTATAAAGTTAAAAGAAATAGCTCTAGAGCCTAGAGGTTTAGTATTAGTTACCGGTCCTACAGGTTCAGGAAAATCTACAACATTAGCTTCAATGATTGATTATAGAAATGAAAACTCCCAAGATGTTATTATTACAATTGAGGACCCTATAGAGTATATATACCAAGACAAAAAATGTTATATAGTTCAGAGGGAAATAGGATTAGATACAAGCAGTTTTTCTAGTGCATTAAGAGCTGCCTTGAGAGAAGACCCAGATGTAATACTTGTTGGAGAGATGAGAGATTTAGAAACGATAGAAATAGCACTAAGGGCTGCTGAAACAGGACACCTAGTTTTTTCAACATTACACACCCAAGATGCTAAAGATACTTTAAATAGAATTATAGATATGTTCCCTGCTGAAGAACAGAATCATATAAGAATAATGTTAGCTTCAACACTTAGGGCTATAATATCTCAAAGATTAATACCTAGAAAAGATGGTCAAGGAGTTATTCCTGCAATTGAGATATTAATAAATGTTGGTGCTATATACGACGCACTTATGGACTCAGATAAACTGGATGAAGTTCCAGAACTTATGGAAAAGGGGAGAAAACAGTATGGAACACAGACTTTTGACCAGGCAATATACGATTTATACACTCAAGGTTTAATTGATTATGAAAATGCGTTAAAGTATGCAACAAATCCTACTGACCTAGACCTAAAGATAAAAGGTATTTCCACAGACGATGATGAAAAGTTTAATTTTGGTTTTGGAGGTGACGATAAGAAAAAGTTCTAAATTTTAATATTTCTCAACTATTATCTTTATATAAGATAAAAAGTATCAATCTTTGAACTACTAAGTTAATTCCTTTTAGTTATTTTTATCTTCCCTTTTGATAAAAAAGACATTAAATTAATAATTTTTACAATTTAATTTATACAATTTGAAAAATACCATATTAAAAATTGAAATACATTTCACTTCTTTTTCACAATCAACCTTCATAATAATTAGAAAATTAAGGTAAAAAGTTGGAGGAGTTGTTATGATGGCTAAGCAGGAACAAAATACATTAAATCTTTATATACAACACATGGCAGAACATTCTTTGTTAACTCCTGAGGAGGAAAAAGAGTTAGCTATAAGGGCTAAAAATGGAGATAAAGAAGCGTTAAAAAAACTTGTTGAAGGAAATTTGAGATTTGTTATAAATGTTGCTAAAAATTTTACAGGTTGGGGAGTTCCCTTAACTGATTTAATTGCCGCTGGTAATTTGGGACTGATAGAAGCAGCTAAGAGATTTGACCCAGACAAAGATGTAAAGTTTATATCTTATGCTGTTTGGTGGATAAGACAGGCTATAATGCAAACAATATTTCAACAAACAGGAGCAGTTAGAATTCCTGTAAAAGAGTCATTATTTATAAGTAAGGTAAAAGATGCCTATGAGAAGTTAAAAGAAAAATTAAAAAGAGAACCAACTATAGAAGAAATAGCAGAAGAAGTTGATGCAAGTCCTAGAAAGGTAAAAACTGCATTACAGATAGTTAGGGTTCCACTATCCTTTGACCAACCTATAAATGATGAAGAGGAGGACTTAACTCTGTTAGATTTAATTTCAAAAAGTGGCACTGAAGATGTAGAAAAGGAAGTTATTGAGGAAGCATTACATAAGGAAATTGATAAATTATTAAATGTTTTAGATAAAAGAGAAAGAACAATTATAGAAGAGAGATTTGGTTTAAATGGAAAGGAGCCAAAAACTTTAAACGAGGTTGGAGAAAAGTTAGGTATATCTAGGGAAAGAGTTAGACAATTAGAGCAGAGGGCTTTAAAAAAACTTAGAACTTTAGCTATGAAAAGACATTTAAAGGATTTTCTCACTTAATCCTTTTTTCTTTATTTTTATGAAAAAATATTTCTAAAAATCTGATTTTCAAGGAAAAAGTATATTTATAGCCTCTTTAATATTACTTACTTTAATAACTTCTTTATCATTATTATCAGTAAATCTAGGAGCAATTATTTTATTTATATTGAATTTTTTACATTCTTTAATTCTTAAATCAGTATAATAAACAGACCTTGTTTCACCAGCCAGTCCCAACTCCCCAAATACTGCAATATCTGAAGGTATAGGTTTATTGAAATAGGAAGATGCTATAGCCAAAGCTAAAGGCAAATCTACAGCAGGCTCCTTTATATAAATTCCACCAACAATATTTATAAAAATATCTTTATCTCCAAGCTTTAATCCTGCCTCTTTTTCAAGTATTGCTGTAATTATAGAAAGTTTATTAATATCTACTCCTTGTGTTTTTCTCTGAGGTATGCTGTAAAAACTTTTTGAAACTAAAGCTTGTATTTCCACTAGAATAGGTTTGGAGCCTTCTGTATAAGGGAAAATTATACTTCCCGCTTTGTTTTGAGGTTTTTCTGATAGGAATAATGATGATGGCTCTTCAACTTCCTTTAATCCATAAGAAGTCATATTAAAGACTGCGATTTCCCCAGTAGCACCAAACCTATTTTTTATAATTTTTAAAACTCTGTAAGCTTGCCCTCTCTCTCCTTCAAAGTATACCACTGTATCTACCAAATGTTCCAAAATTTTAGGTCCCGCTATACTACCTTCCTTTGTAATTTGACCAACTATAACAGTTGGTAAACTTTTCTGTTTAGCTATCTCTGTTAACTTTCCACTCGTTTCTCTAACTTGAGATACAGAGCCAGCTATACTTTCTAATCTTGGTGAGTATATAGTTTGAATTGAATCAACAATTAAAAATTCCGGTGTTAATTTATCTATTGCATTTAAGATTACTTCTAAATTAGTTTCTGATAGTATGTAGAGATTTCCTGAAAGAGCATTTAATCTTTTACCTCTTAAATAAATCTGATTTGTTGCTTCTTCACCAGATATGTAAATAACTTTTTTTCCTGTCTTAGCTATATTAGAGGCAACTTGAAGAAGTAATGTAGATTTTCCTATTCCCGGCTCACCTGATAATAGCGTTACTTGACCAGTAATAAATCCCCCTGAAAGTGCCTCATCTAGATTTCTAAAACCTGTGGATAGTCTTTTTAAATTAATATTTTCTTCTATTTCTGTGATAGGCTTCGGAATAGCTTCAGTTTCTATATTAAAATTTCCCTTTTTTGAATTTGTTATCTTTTCTTCAACTAATGTATTCCAACTTAAACAGTTAGGACATTTTCCATACCATCTTGGAAAGGTAGCTCCACAGTTAGAGCATATATATTTAGATTTGCCTTTAGCCATTAAATCCTAAAGATTTAGATATTTTCTTGGCAGTGTTTAAAAGCTCAGTTTCAAATTTATAAACATTATTTGGATTAAGTCTGCTTATCGGAGCAACTATTGATAAAGCCGCCGCAGTATTACCATCTTTATTTTTTATAACTGTTGCAATTTCTGAAACTTCAGGCTCTGTTTCTTCAAAGTCATACTCTAGTTTGAAACCCTTAGTTTGAGGAGACCTTAATACTTTTCCTGAAGCGGTGGTTTCTGCAGAGTATCTTTTTGCAATTCTAGAGCTTACTAAAACAGCCTTTTTACTTTCCTCCATCTGTAAATAAATCACTTCATCTCTATGTAATATAGACAGATAAACAGTTTCGCCTGTTTTATTCCTTAACTCTTTCAAAAAAGGTTTTGCTACAAAGAAGAAATCTAGATTGTGAATATACGCTTTTTCTAAATACAAAAATTTCATTCCTAGCCGATAATTCTTTTTTTCATCCTGTTCAACCAAACCTTTTAAAGATAGAGTTGTTAATAATCTAAAAACATTATTTTTATTCAATCCTAAAAGCTGACTTAACTCTGTAACACCAACAGATTTTTTGTCCTTTAATACTTCTATTAAATCTAAAGCTTTCTCCACAGATTTTTTTGTTCTTTTCTTTTTCATAATTGATTAAGCTAAAAAATAAGATCCTATTTTATAATTTTAACATATTACCTTTCCTTTACCAGACCTTTTAGCTTCATACAACTTTCTATCCGCATTTTCTATCATCTCAAATGTGTTGTCATTACTATCAATATCTTCAACACCACCACTAAACGATACTCTTACAATATTATTTAAGCAAGTAATAGATTTTGATCTTACCTTTTTAAGGATTTGATTCAAGAGTTTACAAGCTCTATCCTTTTTTATAAAAGGAAACAGAATCAAAAACTCTTCACCACCATATCTAAATATAAAATCACTTTCCCTTAAAGATTTTTTTAATTCTTCGCTTAATCTTTTTAAAACACAATCCCCAACTATATGACCATATGTATCGTTTATTTTTTTGAAATCATCAATATCAATAATCCCTATTGAAAGAGGTTTATTTGAGATTTTAGCTATCTGAAACTGGGATGGAAGTATAATATCTAAAGCTCTCCTATTAAAAACACCAGTTAAAGGGTCAATTTTTGTTTCTTCGGAGTATTTTACAGCTATATTTACTGAAGCTAAAGATATAAACTTACTAATCAACTTTATATACTCCATATAGGCTAATGTTAAAATTATAAACTTCCTATGTGATATTGCTGTGTAAATAATAAAAGCTGTATTGACAAGTCTATTATGAACATCTTTTAATGCTGATAAGTCTTCATTTTTAAAAAACTTTGAAAATTTTTTATTGTTCATATTAAGTAAAGGAACGAAATCTTTGTAAAATGTTTGAGAAACCCTTAACTTCTTTATATCTTCACTTACCTTGTTTGCCCAAATTAAATACTCTCTCAATAAATCCTTTAGCTCTATGCTTTTGCCTTTGACGGTTTTTAGCTCTTTACGGATTAAAACTTTATCAGAATTTACCATAGATATTAAATAACCGTATGCAATCTGGTTTTTTACAAACTCAAAGTAATTCCAAATAAAATCAAGTAGTTCTATAGAACAAAAATTTAAAGCTGATAAGACTCTCTCTTCTATAGAATCTATAGCATCTATTAATGTATAAAAATGAACATAATTGTTGTAACATTCCCTACCTAATTTATAAAAAGTTCTTTTTTTAGATTGATTATCCATTAAAATTCCATTTTTAATAACATCAGAAAATTTATCTATATCAAAATCTTCAGGTAAAAATCCATTTCTTTTTATGTCTAAAAGTGTTTCCTCAGTAGATACTTTTATTATACTCTTGAAGTTTACATTATCCATTTCTTTTATTATGTTCTCCATTTTATAATCATTTAGTATAAAATCTTAATAATAGTAGAAATTATGTTATTAAGACTTTATAGCAAGTTTAATTTAAAATGAATTAAAGATAAAGTGTTAATATTTTTATTTATAAATCTCTGATATAGACATTAAATAGATATAGGTAAATTTAATACTTTATGCAGAATTTTTTATACTCCAGATGCAATTTTATCTTTTCATACGATAGTTTAATAATAAATAATTTTTGATGATAATTAGTATTATAATCTATAGTTGAAAATAATAAAAATGTTAGGAAGTTATGAAAAAAATTTTTTTATTTACTATATTTCCACAGTTCTTTGATTGTTTTAAAAACACAGGTATAGTCTCTAGAGCTATAAAAAGAGGAATTGTTAGCATAGAAACCATAAATATAAGGGATTTTGCTACAGATAAACATAAAACTGTAGATGATGTAGTGTATGGTGGTGGTCCCGGAATGCTTTTAAAACCAGAACCTATATTCAGAGCTTACGATTACTTAGTTAGTAAGGGACATAAACCTTATATCTTGATTACAGAGCCTTGGGGAAGGAAGTTTGACCAAGATTTTGCAAGAGAGCTATCTGAAAAAGATGAAATACTTATTATATGCGGTAGATATGAAGGTATTGATGAGAGAGTTAAGAAAATTGTAAATGAAGAAGTTTCAATTGGAGATTTTATATTATCCGGTGGAGAACCTGCCGCTTTGGTTATACTTGATGCAGTAATAAGATTAATACCGGGGGTAGTTGGAGATAGAGAAAGTTTAAAGGTTGATAGTTTTTCGGATGGGCTTTTAGGTTATCCAAATTACACTAGACCAGCTAATTTTAGAGGTTTAGAAGTCCCTTCTATTTTAACCTCAGGAAATCATAAACTTATAGAAAGTTGGAGAAGATGGGAAAGTCTAAAAAGGACTTATTACAAAAGAAAAGATTTATTAGAAAAAGTAAATCTATCTGAGGATGATTTAATGATGTTAAAGGCTATAAAAAAAAATATTAGTTTTGAGGAATTTTTAGAGTTAAAAAAGAAGTGGAAAAAAAATAAAAAGGAAAAAAAATAATTTTTTATTAGAACATTCCCGGTGGTTTTCCTTTTGAAGTGATTAATCTTTCTACAGGTTCGCCACCTAAAATATGTTTTTCTATTATTTCTGGAACATCTTCAGGTTTTACATTTCCGTACCAAACTGCATCAGGATAAACAACTACAGTTGGTCCAAACATACATGGTCCCATACATCCTGTTGGTGTTAAAGCCATCTTATCAAATAAGTTTTTCATCATTAATTCTTCTTGAAACTTTTGAAATACCTGCTCTGAGCCGTTAGCTCCACATGAAGGCATTCCCGGTGGTTTTCTCTGTAAGCATACAAATACATGTTTAAAATCAGCCATTCTTACCTCCAAAAACTGTTTTAAATTTTAAATAGTTAAATCTAATCTTTCTAAATAAAAAATGATTTAAGTTATAAAGAATTTTGTTATACACAAGTATTAAAAAAGGAGTTAACTTTATAATTAGGAAGGGTTGAAAAATATTAAAAATTTAATATCATTCTTAATATAAAATATATATATATGATTATCAAATTTGAGAGGTGATAAGCTATGATAAAAGTAAGAGTTAGAAATATAGGAGCTGACAGCTTTACAGGTTCTCCAATACTTTTATTGGAAAATATAGAAAACAAAAATCAAATTTTCCCAATATGGATAGGTATACCTGAAGCTGAAGGTATAATTATGCATCAAGCTGGTATAAAAACTCCCAGACCTATGACTTATGATTTAATTAAATCAATAATTCAGTCTTTAGGAGCAAGTGTTAAGTATGTAGCTGTAATTGATAAGCAAAATAACATATATATAGCTGAAATAGTTTTAGAGGATAAAGATGGAAATGAAATAAAAGTTGATGCAAGACCAAGTGATGCTATTAATATAGCTTTAAGATTTAATGTTCCAATATATCTAGATGAAAATGTTGTCCAAAGTATAAATATCAAGGACATTCAAAAAATAGAAGATGTTAAAAATAATGAAGTTAAAGATACTCAGAAAGTATTAGATATAGAAGATGAGGAAATAAAGGACGTAAAGGATTTAGAAGAAACTGTTAATAAATTAGAAGCTCAGGTTAAAAGTGTAAATACTAAAAATGATGATATTGATGAAGAGTTGAAAGCATTTAGAGAGTTTCTAGAGAGTGTGAAACCTGAAGACTTTGATATAACTAAAAAAAAGAATAAAAATAATAAATAAAATTTCCTACTTTTTTACTTGCAACCTTTTTTATACCCTAACTTACAAGCTTTTTGATATAACTTTTTAGCTTTATTTGGGTCTTTAGAAATACCATATCCATGCTCATACATATAACCTAACTCATAACAAGCTTGTCCATCACCACTACCACAGAGTTTCTCTTCTCCTGAAGCAGCCTTTTTGTAATAGCTTAGTGCCTTATTCATATCTTTTGGAGCTCCGTCTCCATGCTCATAAAGGTATCCTAATCCAAAACAACCTTTACCGTAATTAAACTTTTCACATGATTTTACACCATACTGATAAGCCTCTTTTTTCTTTCCAGCATTGTATAACTCAAATCCTTTCTTAAAGCATTCCTCCCCTGAATTACAAGCTAAAGTTAAATTGAATAAAGCTCCAGAAATTACAACAGATGTTATTATCTTTCCTATTTTCTGTTTCATTTTCTCTTTCCTCTAGCTTCTAACCGTAATTAATGCCAATAATTATAAGAAATATTTTTCAAAAAGAAAATTTATATTAAATTTTGTTATTGTGTATTCACTATGATAATTTCCTATTTAATCTTCGTCATCATCATCTATATTTTCTTCATCTAATTCCTCTAGATAGGTTTTATAGTCTTCTGCAGTTAACAAATCTTCTATTTCAGATGGGTCCTTTAATTCTAATTCATAAAGCCAACCTGAAGTATATGGTTCAGAATTTATTAAATCTGGTTCATCATTGAGTTCTTCATTTATATCAGTTATCTTCCCTGTTAGTGGAGAAAATATTTCAACTGTAGCTTTTAAACTTTCTACAGATATAACTTTATCTCCTGCATCTACAAAATCTCCTTTCTGTGGTAATTCTACATAAACTATTGTTCCTAGTTGGTCTTGTCCATAGTCTGTTATGCCTACTACTGCCAAATTTTCTTCAACTTTAACCCATGTATGCTCTTTTGTATAGTATAAATCTTCAGGAATTAAATAATCTTTTTTCATTCTTATCCTCCGGATAAAAATAAAATTTTAATAATTTTATACTTTTATTTCTGATGTATCACCTAAAAGTTCACTGACCTCTAAAGTGTAGATTTGGGATATACCTTCCCTTGAAGAAACACCGATTAATCTGTCCGAAAAATGTGCTAAAGTATCCCTCAACGTTACAACTATAAACTGTGCCTCTTTTGAAAACTTTTTCATAAGTTGTCCTATTTTCCTAGCATTTGCATCGTCTAGATGGGCATCTACTTCATCAAAATAATAGAAAGGTGCAGGTTTATACTGCTGAACTGCAAATAAAAAGGCTAAAGCCGTTAGTGTTTTCTCTCCTCCAGACATTATCTCTAATCTTTTAACATCCTTTCCTCTAGGTCTTGCTTTCAAGAATACTCCTCCATCTAAAGGAGTTTTTTCATTTTCTAGCTCTAAATAAGCTTTCCCTGAAGGTGATAACTCCTTAAAAATAGCTTTTAAATTTTTATTTACTTTGTTAAAAACCTCTAAAAATGCCTTTTCTTTTTTATCTTCAAGCTCATTAATTAGCTCTTCTATTCTATTCTTTTCTTCTTCTAATTTTTGAACTTTACTCTTTAACTCCTCATACCTATTTTTTATTACCTTATAGTCTTCTAAGGCTCTCTCATTTATTGCCCCTAACTTTTCCCTTTCAGAAATATATCTATTTAACTCGTTCTGTATTAATTTTATATCCTCATCTATTGGTTCTATGTTTTGCTCCCTTTGTAGTATGTAAATTTCATTTTCTATATCCTCTACCTTTTGCTCAAGTTTTCCTTTATCTTCCAGAAGGAATGTTATCTGTTTATTTATTTCATCTTCCCTTTTTCTTAAATCGGATAGATGTTTTCTCAACTTACTTATGTTTATATGAGTATTTTTACTTTCCACTTCTTTTTCCTTAAATTTTTCTCCTAACTTTAAAAGCTCCTCCTGTAAAGTGTGAATATTTTTTTCAATTTCTTCAATCTGATTTTCTATATTTTTAATATTGGAAACTAATTCTTCCAGTTTTAGATTTATCTTCTTTATGTTTTCATCTAAATTTACCTTTAAAATTTCTTCATATTTCTCTATCTGAGAAATTAAACTGTTCTTTTGTTCTCTTATTCTGTAAACCTTATTTAATATATCTTCCCATTCTTTTTTTATCTTTTTTAAACCTTTTTTTTCTAAACTTTCCAATAACTCTCTCTTATCTTTTTCAATTTTAGATAAACCTTCTTTTATATCTTTTAGCTCTCTATTTAAGCTTTCTAATCTTTCCTCTTCAGTTAATCTTTTTTGTAATATATTACCTAACTCTCTATCTAAAAACTCAATTCTATTTTCTATAAAATTTATTTCTTCCTTAAGCTCATTGTATCTTTCTAACGAACTTTTTATTTCCGTTTCAAGTTTTAACAGTTCTATTTCCCTTTGCTTTACCCTTTCATCTATCTGTTTTAGCTCTTCCTCTATTGTTTCTTCCTCTAATTTTAATTTTTCTTCTTCTTTTTCTATATCTGATTTCTCTTTTTCTAAAATATTTTTGTTAAGTAAAGCCCCTTCTTTATTCTTTTCAGAACCACCTGTTATAACTCCACTTTTTTCGAATAAATCTCCATCAACAGTTGTCATTCTAAATATTCCTATACCTACATTTCTAGCAGTTTCAAAGTCTTCAACAATTAAAGTATCTCCAAAGACATAAAAAATAGCTTTCTCTATTTCCCTGGGATAATCTATAAAATCAATAGCTAGACCTAAAACTCCACTTTTCAAAGGTGGTTTTATTGGTTGGGATACTCTTACTCTATTTAAAGGGATAAAACTTGCTTTACCTAATTTTTTTTCTTTTAAAAACCTTATACATCTTTCTGCAACTCTATCATCCTTAACAACTATATTCTTTAATCTTCCTCCACCAGCAACTTCTATAGCTTTAATCAGCTCATTGTCCTTAACTGTAATTAATTCAGCTACAGAACCGTATACTCCTTCAATATCCTTTAAAAAGGAAGATATTTTGTCTTCTTTTAAGCTGGAAAGTTTAGCTAAAACTTCAGCTAACTTATGGAATAATTTTTCTTTCTTTTCTCTTAAAGAGATTAATCTTTTATCTAAAATTTCTTTTCTTACCTTTAATCTCTTTAATTCATTGTTTAAACTTTTTATTCTTTTTTCTTGAATTTCGGCAAAATTTTCAATATTCAGTGAAGACTGTTTTAATTTTTTCAATTTCTCTTTAAGAGAGACTAATTCCTTTTTATAACTTTTCTCTTTTTCATCAAGTTTAGATAATTCAAGCTCTATATGAATTTTTTCTCTTTCTTTTAAACTTTCTTTTTCTTTAAGAGATTTTTCTTTTTTCTCTAATTCAATAAGTTTCTGTTGTAAATCTTCTCCATCTTCTTCATAACTTTTTATTTCCTCTGATTTCTCGTTTAATAGTTTTTCATTTTCTTTCAATAACTCATCAATTCTTTTAAGTTCTTCATTTAAATTTTTTAATTTTTCCTTTAATTCCTGTTTTTCCTTTTCTATACTATCCTTTTCTTTTATATACCTTTCCATTTCAGAAATTAATTTTTCCTTTTGCTTTAATAAATCTTCTTTCTTTATTTTTAAATTATTTATATCTGCGTTTATATAACCTTCCTTCTCTTTAAAAGGTAAAAGCTCCTTTTGAATTTCCTCCAATAAACTTTCCAACTGTTTAATTTTTTCTATAGTTTCTCTTTGTGAAATCCTTAGATGTTCCCTTTCTTTAAAGTAGGCACTAAGTTTATTTTCAATGTTTTTTAGCTCCTTTATATATTCCTCTTTATCTCTTATTAGATTAAACAGTTTTACACCCTTTAGCTTTGTCTGTAGAAATTTTATTTTTTCTTCTAAATATTTTGCTTTTTCTGCACTTTCTTTTTCTTCCTCAATTCTCTTTAACTGAGCTTTTATCTCTTTTAAAACCAACTTTGAAGAATTTAATTTTTCTTCTATCTCTTTAAGGTCATTTATAGCACTCTCTTTCTTTTCTTCATACTCATTTATACCAGCAAGCTCACTTAAAAGCTCCCTTCTTTCATAAGGTGTCATTTTAATAAATCTAAATATATCCCCCTGAGTTATTATGTTATAAGCTTGTCTAGGTATCCCTGCTTCAGATAGTAATTCCTCCACTTCATAATACTTGGCTGTTCGTCCATTTATTTTATAAGTAGATTTACCATTTAAATCTACCCTTCTGTAAATTGATACCTCCTCTGTATTTAAAGGAAATGCTCCATTATTTTTAAACACAATTTCAACTTCTGCATATGGAGCAGTTTTTCCTTTTGAAGAAAAAATCAGGTCAGTTAATTTCAAAGCTCTCATAGATTTTGCAGTGGCTAAACCTAATGCAAAAACTATTGCATCTCCTATATTACTTTTTCCAGAGCCATTAGGTCCTACTATTCCTATAAAACCTTCACCTAAAGGAATTGTTAGTTTTCTAGAACCGTAAGATTTAAAACCAAAAACATTAATTCTGTCTATATATGCCTTTGACATTTTTTTCAATAAAAATTTTGGAGATTGTGATGGTTAAGGGGGAGAAAATAATCCCCCTCTCAAAACTAGATGAACAATTATTTTCTATATTTTTTCTCTAAGAGCTCGTTAACATTGTTAGAGAGAGTATCTATCTTTTGGCTTAACTCATCAACTTTAGCGTTAACTGTATCAATTTTTTGAGAGTTTTCATCTACTTTTCCTTTTAAAGTAGATAATTCTGATTTAACCTCCTGAATTTGATTTCTAGCTTCTTGGTCCGCAGCTGATTTGTTAGCCATGTTAGATAATTTTTCTATTTTCCCATCAATTGCGTTTATTTTTTGCTCCATTTCAGCTTTTAAGTTTTCTAAATCACCTTTCGTTGCACAAGAGGCAAACAGAACTGCAGATAAACCTAAAACAGACCCTACTTTTAGTACTTTTTTCATGATTTAAAACCTCCAAAAATTTAAATTTTAATTACTAAATTTTATCATATGTTTTTTTTTATTTTTTATCAAGTGTATCAGTTGGTATTTAGTAAATAAGTAAATAACAAATTCCATCTAGCATAGACTATAGCTAGTATAGATTTATATCAATACCAAAATGGAAAATTATTTAAAGACCTCCTTTATTTAATGATAAAAACATAGACCTTTAATACAAAGATAAAAATTAATTGATATTCTAAAAAGTTAATAACAATACTGAAATAAAATAATCCTTATACTAAATATTTTTCTTATAAAGAATTCTAAAAACTGTAGATATAAGCTCATCCTTAAACTTGCTAATTTATCTCTTAATAATGAATGTAATCTATCTTTTCCGTTTCTCTTTCAAAATTCCTTTACATTTTGATTTATTGAAATAATTTCCTTCTTTTCTTCCTTTGTTAACCAAATTTTATAGATAAATAAGCAGCTAAAACCCTGTTTTTTAAAACTGGGATACAGCCGCTTGACATTTTTAAAATTCTTTTTAAAATAATTTTCAACATATCCCGTTGCCCTAAAAGGGTTGCAACGAAAACTAAACGGGATATGAAAAGAAGAAAAACGAAACAATAAAAAGAGAAAGTAGCCGTGAGTCTGGCAGGTAAATTTTCTGTCAGATAGCGGTAGCAAGGTGTGGTGACCACCTGTGTAGGGTAAGGTCGCATTAAGCGACAAACCCCTACAGAAGCTGCCGATTTTAATCGGTAGTAGTTCACATTTCCCTAATATTTGTAAAAAGAAAAGAGAAATAAAACTTTTAAAGCTCTGTGGATTTTTCTTCTATAAGTTTTCTGGTTTTATTTATAAACTCATCTATAGTATAAACTCCAATATTACCTTTTTTCTTAGTTCTAACAGAAACTGTTCCAGTTTGCCATTCTTTATCACCAACTACTAACATATAAGGAATTTTTTGGAGCTCAGCATCTCTAATTTTTTTGTTCATTCTCTCATTTCTTTCATCCACATCAACCCTTAAACCTGCTTCGCTTAACTTTTTCTTAACTTCTCTAGCATACGGTAAATGAGCATCTGATATAGGAATAACTCGTGCTTGAATAGGTGCTAACCATAAAGGAAGTAATCCTGCATAATGTTCTAGTAAAACGCCTATAAATCTTTCTATAGAGCCAAATATAGCTCTGTGTATCATATAAGGTCTGTGTTTTTTGTTATCTTCACCTATGTAATACATGTCAAATCTTTCTGGTAGATTAAAATCAAACTGAATTGTTGAGCATTGCCACATTCTACCTATAGCATCTTTAATCTTGACATCTATTTTAGGACCGTAAAATGCTCCACCACCTTCATCTATATCGTAGTCTAAACCTACATCTTCTATCGCTTTCTTTAATGAGTTCGTTGCAACCTCCCACATTCTATCATCACCTACAGACTTTTCAGGTCTTGTTGACAGGAATATTTGAAACTCATTGAAACCGTAAGATTTTAAAGTGTCTAAAACTAGATTTAAAACTCCTTTTATTTCATTTTCAACTTGCTCCTCTGTACATATAATATGGGCATCATCTTGAGTAAATCCTCTAACTCTCATTAAACCGTGTAAAACTCCACTTCTTTCATATCTGTAAACTGTTCCCAACTCTGCAAGTCTTATAGGCAACTCTTTATAACTTCTCTGTTTAGATTTGTATATCTGAACATGGAAAGGACAGTTCATAGGTTTTACAAAGTATCCATCTTCCTCTATCTGCATTTCAGGAAACATATTTTCCCTGTAAAAATCTAAATGTCCACTCGTTTTCCATAAATTTTCCCTTCCAACATGTGGAGTATAAACAAGCTGATAACCTCTCTTTATATGCTCCTTTTTCCATTCATTTTCTATCTCATTTCTTATGATAGCTCCCTTAGGCAACCATAGAACCAATCCTGCTCCTACATCTTCATCTATTATGAATAACTCTAACTCTTTACCTATCTTTCTGTGGTCTCTCTTTTTAGCTTCTTCTAACATATGAAGATATTTCTTTAATTCCTTTTCTGTCCAGAAAGCCACTCCATATATTCTTTGCAGCATCGGATTTCCCTCTTTACCTCTCCAGTAAGCTCCTGCAAGTGATACTAGTTTAAAAGCTCCAGCTTCACCTGTAGAAGGTATATGTGGACCTCTACATAAATCTACAAAATCACACTGTTTATAAATAGATATAGGTTCACCTTCAGGAATTTGATGTTTGATTATATCTACCTTATAAATCTCTTTTTTATCCTCAAAAAACTTAATAGCCTCTTCTCTTGGTAATTCTTCTCTAACAATTTCACAGTTCCTATTAATAATTTCTTTCATCTTTTCTTCTATTACTGGTAAATCTTCTTCGCTAATTCTTTTTCCCTCTACTTCTACATCGTAGTAAAAACCGTTTTCTGTTGTTGGACCTATACCTAAATGGACATTTTTATCTCCATATAACTCTTTTAAAGCCTGTGCCATTATATGTGCAAGTGAGTGTCTAAGTAATTCTAAACTTTCTTTATCTTTCTTTGTTATTAGCTTAAGCTCTCCATTTTCTTTAATAGGAGTGTGTATATCTATTACCTTTCCATTTAAAACACCACCTATTATATTTTTAACTTTTTTTCCATCTTCTTTTAATCTATTCAGTATATCTTTTATAGTAATTCCATCATTAAATTCATACTCTCCAAACTTTTGTATATATAGTTTTATCATCTTATTTCAAACCTCCATAGACAAATATTCAACTAACCTTTTTTATTTATTTTAACAATATATTAAACAAGTTTGATAACATAGATTACAAACTTTCAAAGTTTAGATACTAAAAAGATAATTAACAAATGTTTCATAGTTTCTTTTAATTATTTCATAATTTTATAAATTGTTTCACAATTTTATAAATTGATTTCACAATTTTTTTATTAAATCTTTAAGTTTTATTGATAAAATTGAAAAAATCTTTCTATAGGAGGAAAAAATGATAAACTCTATTAAATTAGTTCTTGAAAGTTCTGCTAATTTAAATAATCTTTCAAAGTCAGATTTTGAACTACTAAATAAGTATAGAGATATTTTTTCCCAATGGACAGATGAGTTAGTAAAAATTTTTTATGATAGCATATTCAAATTTGATAAGACTGCTTCTATTCCATATAAAGGGGAAAGGGAAAAATTAGAAAAAACATTAACAGATTGGTATTTGGATATAATAAGTGGAAAACTAAACGAAAAGTTTTGGACGAAACAATGGTATGTTGGATTAGCACATATTCATAGAAAAGTTGATAATAAATATATGGTTGCTATGATGGGAAAATTTCAAGAAGAATTTATGAAAAAAACATTTGAAAATTTTGATAAAGATTTAGCTTTAAAAATATCTTTAGCTTTTAACAGGATAACAAATGCTATTCTAGCAGTAATTGTAGAAGGATATATAAATATGTATATAAAAGCATTGGAAGGTATGACAGGAATTAATAAAGAAGTTTTAGATAGAATAGTTGCTATAGAGAGCAAAAAATTATTTATAGAATATAAGTCGTAATTTAGGAAGACTTTTTTCTTTTAGTATAATAAAAATATTTATGCCTATAGTGTAAAAA
The DNA here is from genome assembly GCA_026985705.1 of Hydrogenothermaceae bacterium. Taxonomy (GTDB): domain Bacteria; phylum Aquificota; class Aquificia; order Aquificales; family Hydrogenothermaceae; genus QNZC01. Next base: position 41,117 of record JALSPY010000115.1, read on the forward strand.
TAATTTTTATATGAATAAAATAAAAAAACAGTTTTAAACAGAGCCAGAAGGAAAACCACCTCTTAATGCACCTGTAATAGCTCCAAGAGT
>JALSPY010000116.1 GCA_026985705.1 Hydrogenothermaceae bacterium
TAAAAAATAGAACTAATACCTACAAAGAGTTATCACGGGATAAGATAAATCTGGTTCTAAAAAGATTAAAGGACATAATGTGGGAAAAGGTAGGTTTGATAAGGGAAGAAAATTTATTAAATGAAGCCCTTAATGATATAAATTATATTGAAAAAGAGATTAATAGTTATCATAATACTAGATATATAAAAGATTTAATATTTTTGGCAAAAGGAATAGTTATTTCGGCTATAAACAGAAAGGAGAGCAGGGGAGCTCACTACAGAAAAGATTTTCCAAAGGAAAATGAAAGTTATAAAAAACACACTAAAGTTTACAATAATTTTAAAATAAAAATGGAGGTAAGTTAGTCATTCAAGAGTTAAGAGTTAATAACAGAATTAGAGCAAGAGAAGTAAGATTGATTGACGAGAATGGAAAAAATTTAGGAATTGTTCCATTAGAGGAAGCTTTAAGAATTGCAGAAGAGAGAGAGCTAGACCTTGTAGAAGTTTCTCCACATGCCAAACCACCAGTTTGTAAGATAATGGACTACGGAAAGTATAAGTTTGAGCAGAAGAAAAAGGAAAAGGAAGCCAAGAAAAAACAGAAAGCTAAACTACAGAATGTAAAGGAAATTAAATTTAGACTTAAGATAGAGAAACATGACTATGAAACAAAGGTTAAGCATATAAGAGAGTTTATAGAAGACGGAGATAAAGTTAAAGTTTGGATATGGTTTAAAGGTAGGGAAAATATACATCCTGAGCTTGGTGAAAGATTGGCACAAAAAATAATAGAGGATGTTTCAGATATAGCAAAAGTTGAAAAGCAACCTAAAAAAGAAGGTAGAAATATGATTTTCACTTTAATTCCTAAAAATCAGAAATAAATCTTTAGGTTTAGATAGATGAAAAAAGTATTAATAACTGTGTTTAGTATTATTTTTCTTTTGCTTGCTTTATTTTTTATTAAAAACTTTAGCCAAAATCTTCAATCTAAATTAGCAATTATTAAAATAGAAGGAGTTATATCCAATTATACAAACATAGTAAAAAAAATAGGTATAGCTAAAAATGATAACAGTATAAAAGCTGTCGTTATTTTAGTGGATAGTCCCGGTGGGGCAGTTGGAGCTTCCCAAGAAATATACAGGGCTATAGAAAAATTAAGGGAGAAAAAACCTGTAGTTGTTTCTATGGGAAATGTAGCCGCTTCAGGAGGATACTATATATCTGCTCCAGCTAATGTTATATACGCTAACCCGGGAACTATAACAGGTAGTATAGGTGTAATCATTCAACATATAAATATTAATGAATTGTTAAACAAAGTTGGCGTTAAGATGGAAAATATTAAAAGTGGCAAAAATAAAGATATTCTTTACCCAAATAATGAATTATCTCCAGAACAGAAAAAACTTCTAGAGGAAACTATAAAAGATGTTTATGAGCAATTTTTAGATGCAATAGTTAAATATAGACCTATAAAGAAAGATGAGTTAAGAAAGTTTGCAGATGGTAGGGTATTCAGCGGAAGACAGGCTTTAAAGTTAAAGCTAGTTGACAAGCTAGGAAATATTCAAGATGCTATAGATGAAGCTAGAAAACTAGCAGGTTTAGAAAAGGGAAGTTTTGAAGTTATAGAGTTAAAAGATGAAAAAAGTTTTCTAGACGAATTGTTAGGCTCAGAGATTAAGGCAAAATTAAACAGTCTATTAAAAACAGATGTAGGGATATACTATCTTATATCTTTCTGACAGGTATCATAGCTATTATGGAAAAGAAAAACTTAATATATATTTAAATTTTTTAAAAATTTCAGGAGGTTTTATATTATGCAAACTACAGTTAACTTTTATGTAACAGAAACAGCTGCAGAAGAAATCAAAAAAATAGCTGAGCAGGAAAATATAGAAAATCCAATTTTAAGAGTTAGAGTTGTTCCCGGTGGATGCTCAGGTTTCCAATATGCAATGGGATTTGATGAAACTATAAATGATAACGACCAAGTTATAGAGTTAGCAAATGGTGTTAAAGTTGCAATAGATGAGTTTTCAGCACCATATATAAATGGAGCTACTTTAGATTATGTTAAGGATTTCATGGGTGGTGGTTTCACTATCAAAAATCCTAACGCAATGAATTCTTGCGGTTGTGGAAACTCTTTCTCTTGCTAGTTTAATAAACCTTTTTATAGCTGATACATCGGGGTTTTAAGCCCCGACTTTTTATAAAAACTTATGCAGTATTTAGAAAAATCATACTGGAAAAGATTTAATCTTTGGAAAGATATATCTGAAAAAGATTGGAAAAACTGGAAGTGGCAAATAAAAAATAGGATAAAAACATTATCCCAATTAAAAGAGTTAGTTAATCTTCCTACAGATTATATAGATACATTTCTTAAGGTTTCCAAAATATTCCACTTTGGAACAACTCCTTACTACATATCTTTAATTAAAGATTTAGAAGATTTTAATAACCCAATTTTGAAGCAGATTTTACCTGTAAAAGATGAGATTGATGAAAATATTCAATCTTTAGGAAGTTTTGACCCTTTTAACGAGGAAATATTAAGCCCTGTAAAGAATATAACACACAGATATCCAGATAGGGTTTTATTCAGGACAACAACCTTTTGTAGTGTCTATTGTAGACATTGCATGAGAAAAAGGATATTTTTAGGTGAGGAGAGGGCTTTAAGAAAAGATGAGCTAGAAAATATGTTTGAATATATTCGCAAGAATAAGGAAATAAGGGAAGTTTTAATATCAGGTGGAGACCCTTTAACTTTACCGAATAAGAAACTTGACTATATACTAAAAAATCTTTATGAAATAGAGCATATAGATATTATAAGGATAGGTTCAAGGGAGCTTGTAGTTAATCCCTTCAGATTTTTTGATGATGAGATTTTGAATATCTTTGATAAATATGAAAAAGTTTGGTTAGTTAGTCATTTTAATCATCCTGATGAGATAACAGATGAGACTAAAAGAGCTGTTAAAAATATTCTTTCGACAGGCACTCCTGTATTAAATCAGACTGTTTTACTAAAGGGAGTAAATGATGATAAAAAAATAATGGAAAATCTTATG
>JALSPY010000117.1 GCA_026985705.1 Hydrogenothermaceae bacterium
TAGTTTTTGGGCTATTTTATTAGCAACAGATGTTATTTTATCTATTGCACTTTGAATTTTAGCCTTTTCATTTGTTCCTAATGCCTCTTTACCTTCCCTTATAGCTTCTTCAGCCTCTTTAATCTCCTCATCAGAAAGTTTTGCTTTATTTTCATTTAAAGTTTTTTCTAAACTATAAACTAATGCGTCTAATTGATTTCTCAATTCAACAGTTTCTTGGAATTTTCTATCCTCTTCTTCGTGTTTCTTAGCTTCCTCAATAATTTTTTGAATTTCATCTTCTGTTAATCCTGAAGCCTGTTGGACGGTTATAGATTGAGATTTTCCTGTAGCTTTGTCTGTTGCAGTTACATGTAATATTCCGTCTGCATCTATATCAAAACAAACTTCTATTTGAGGAACTCCCCTAGGTGCTGGAGGTATATCTGTTAGATAAAATCTTCCAAGTGATTTGTTTTCTTTAGCCATTTTTCTTTCACCTTGGAGAACATGAATTTCAACCTGAGTTTGGTTATCAGCTGCAGTTGTAAATATTTCACATTTTCTAGTTGGTATAGGGGTGTTTCTTGGTATTAAAACAGTCATTACTCCACCTAAAGTTTCTATACCTAAAGACAATGGAGTAACATCTATTAGTAATACATCCTTAACTTCTCCAGCTAATACACCACCTTGTATAGCTGCTCCTACTGCAACAACTTCATCAGGGTTAACACCTTTGTGTGGCTCTTTTCCAAAAAACTCTTTTATCTTTTGTTGAACTAATGGAATTCTTGTTGAACCTCCAACTAAAACAACATCATCAATATCATTTGGAGTTAGTTTAGCTTCCTCTAAAGCTCTTTTAACTATTTCCATAGTTCTATCTATAAGGTCTTTAATCATTTCCTCAAGTCTAGCTCTAGTTAACTTCTTCTCTAAGTGTAGTGGTTGATTTGTATTTGGGTCTATTGTAATGAATGGAAGATTAATCTCTGTTTCCATCTTAAATGAAAGCTCTTTCTTAGCCTGCTCTGCCGCCTCTTTTAATCTTTGGAATGCAGTTTTATCCTGTCTTAAATCTATTCCATACTCTTTCTTAAATTCATCAACAAGCCAGTTTATTATTCTTGCATCTATATCAGAACCTCCTAAATGTGTATCACCATCTGATACTTTAACTTCAATTACTCCATCTCCACCTTCTAGGATTGATACGTCAAATGTTCCACCACCAAAGTCATAAACTAATATTTTTACATCTGATTTTTTGTCTAATCCATAAGCTAATGCTGCTGCTGTAGGTTCATTTATAATTCTTTTTACCTCTAAACCTGCAATCTTACCTGCGTCTTTTGTAGCCTGTCTTTGTCTTTCGTTAAAGTATGCTGGGACTGTAATAACTGCTTCAGTGATTTTTTCTCCTAAATATGCTTCAGCAGCTTCCTTTAATTTTTTTAATACTTGTGCTCCAACCTCCTCAGGTCTAACTAGCTTTCCAGCATTTGGTATATCAAATACTGCATCACCTTTATCATCTGAAACTACTTTGTATGGAACATTTTTTATTTCCTCTTGAACTTCATCATATTTTCTTCCTATAAATCTTTTACTTTCATAAACTGTGTTAGCTGGGTCTAAAACTGCTCTTCTTTTTGCAGGGTCTCCAACTAAAATTTCTCCTTCTTTTGTCCATGAAACTACAGAAGGAGTTGTTCTAAATCCCTCTTGGTTTGCTATTACTATAGGCTCTCCACCTTGCATTACAGATACAACAGAGTTAGTAGTTCCTAAGTCTATACCAATAACTTTACCCATTATATACCTCCATTCTATCAAATACTTTCTTCTCTATAATATAATATTTTAGTTTATTATTGTCAATATTTTTTATAAGAATTCATATAAATTTTTTGACTTAGAATAAAAAAATTTCTGGGAAACTACAATTAGAAAATCTTTTCAACTTTTTTTAATAAAAGAAAAAAAAGAAGAAGGATGAAAAGAATATTAATGTTTTTCGTCTATTGGAACAGCCGGAGGCATACCAAGTTTTCTAGCTTTCTTACCTTCTATCATATAGTAGAGTACTGGAACCACAACTAATGTTATTAGTGTAGATGCCATTGTTCCAAATATTAATGCAATAGCTAATCCATTAAATATAGGGTCAAAGATAATAACAAATGCACCAACAACTATAGCTGCTGCTGTTAATAAAATAGGTCTAGCCCTTACAATTCCAGCCTCAAGAAGAGCTTCTTCAAGAGTATATCCCTCTTTTAGTTTGTCTTCTGCAAACTGGACTAAAAGTATCGAGTTTCTCAAGATAATACCTGCTAAAGCTATAAAACCAATCATAGATGTAGCTGTAAAGAATGCTCCCATTAAGAAGTGCCCCGGAACTATTCCAACAAGTGTAAATGGTATTGGAGACATTATAACTATAGGCATTCTAAATGACTTAAACCATCCAACTAGAAGTATGTATAAAACTGTTAATGCAACCGCAAAAGCTATTCCCATATCTCTAAATGTTTCGTATGTTACCTGCCATTCACCATCCCATTTAACATAGTATTTGTCTGTTAACTCTGGTTGATGGGTGAATAAAACCTCTATACCTTTTCCATCAGGAGTTTTTATCTTTTCAATATCATCTGTTAAGTCAAGTATTGGGTAAACAGGTGAGCCTAACTTATCATTAACATTTGCAACTACATAAACAACCGCCTGTAGATTTTTTCTATATATATCATGTTTCGTGGAGCCTTCTTCAACTTCAACAAGTGAGCCTATAGGAATTGCACCTTTAGGAGTAGGTATTTTCATAGCTAAAAGCTCCTCTAAGCTATCTCTATCCTTTTGAGCCAATCTAACAACTATATTTACAGGGTGTAAACTATTAGGGTCATTTATAAATCCTACAGAATAACCAGCTAAAGCAATTCTCATAGTTTTAACTAACATATCTTCGTTAAACCCATACTTTTTAACCTTTTCCCTATCTATTTTTAGAATATACTCTCTCTGAGGTAGATTTCTGTATATACCTACATCTATAACTCCCGGTGTTTTCTCAAAAATATTTTTTATTTTT
>JALSPY010000118.1 GCA_026985705.1 Hydrogenothermaceae bacterium
ATTAGCAAATTTGGAGATTTTTGAAGAGGAGAAAACATTAGAAGCTCTTAAACCTAAGATAGAGTTGTTAGAGGAGAGATTAAAGGAGTTTTGGGAGCTTAAACATGTAGGAGATGTTAGAAATTATGGTTTTATGGCTGGTGTTGAGCTTGTAAAAGATAAGAAAACTAAAGAGTCTTTTCCTTACGGTGAGAGAACAGGTTTTAAAGTCGCAAAGGAGATGTTAAAAAGAGGTATTTGGGTTAGACCTTTAGGTGATGTTATGGTTATAATGCCACCTTTAGCTATCTCGTTAGATGAGTTAAATTACTTTTTAGATAGCTTAAAAGAAAGTATAAAAACTTTAGAAGGATAAAAAATGAAGCCATCAATAGTTGGGATTGTTGGAGCCCATAACAGTGGAAAAACAACATTTATAACTAAGGTTATATCAATTTTAAAAGAAGAAGGAATAAGGGTTTGTGGGATAAAACATGACCCAAAAGGTAAGTCTGAAACAGATGTTAAGGGAAAAGATAGCTATCGTATGTATAGTTCTGGGGCTGAGCAGGTTATTTTGGTTTCACCTAAAAAAATAACTTCATTTGTTAGAAACAATGGAAATGAAGATATTAAAGAAATAATTGATAAGTTTGTAATGGAAGATATTGATATTGTTATCCTAGAAGGTTTTAAAAATTATAAAGGCTTTGATAAGTTTGAAGTTATAAGGAAAGAAGAAAACAGAGATTTATTACTTAAAAACAGTGATGAGTTAAAGGGCGTTATAACAGACTACTATGATTATCATTTAAAATTTGATATTAATAATCCTAACGAGTTTGTTAAATTTTTAATTGAAAATTACATAAAAAGAAAAAAAGAATAAAAAGAGAGTTTTTATTCATCCGGTCTTAAAGTTGGGAATAGTATTACTTCCCTTATAGATGAACTATCAGTTAACATCATAACTAGTCTGTCTATCCCTATACCTTCTCCACCTGTAGGTGGTAAACCATACTCTAGGGCTGTTAAGAAATTTTCATCTAACTCCATCGCTTCATCATCACCTTTTGCCTTTTCTTTAAGCTGTTCTAAAAATCTCTTTCTTTGGTCTTCTGGGTCGTTTAACTCTGTATAAGCATTTGCTAGCTCTTGTTTATTGATTATAAGCTCAAATCTCTCAACTAAATCAGGGTCTTCTCTGTGAGTTTTTGCAAGTGGAGATAGTATTTTAGGAAAATCTATAACAAAGGTAGGTTGAATTAATTCATCTTCTATAAAATGTTCGAAAAGTTTATCTAACAATTTAAGATGGGTTAACTCGTCAGCTTTTGGAATACCAACTTCTTTAGCTAACTTTCTAGCATTTTCTTCATTTAAGAAAAATTCCTTATCTTTTCCTGTTTTTTCTTTTAAAGCATCAAAAAACTTAAGTCTTCTGAAAGGTTTAGAGAAATCTAGCTCCTGTCCTTCCCACACAATTTTTAATGTTCCCCTTGTATCCATTAATATTTTTCTAAATAACTCCTCCGTTAAATCCATTAAATCGTTATAGTCTAAATATGCTCCGTAAAACTCTACCATCGTAAACTCTGGGTTATGGGTTGTATCTATTCCTTCATTTCTGAAGTTTCTTCCTATCTCGTAAACTCTGTTAAAACCACCTACAACAAGCATTTTCAGATAGAGTTCTGGAGCTATTCTTAAAAACATATCCATATCTAATGCATTGTGATGTGTAATAAATGGTTTTGCCATAGCTCCAGACGCTATAGTCTGAAGAATTGGAGTTTCAACTTCCATAAATCCTTTGCTTTCTAGAAATTCCCTTAAACTTTTTATAGCTTTTGACCTTATTTTAAAAATCTCTCTAGCCTTAGGATTGGCAATTAAATCAATATATCTTCTTCTGTATCTTATCTCTACATCCTTTAAACCGTGCCATTTTTCAGGTAAAGCCCTTAAAGATTTAGTTAATAACTGTGCCTCTTTTACCTCAACAGTTAGCTCTCCTGTCATAGTCCTAAATAGCTCACCTTTAACGCCTACAATATCTCCAACATCTAATATCTCCATCAGCTCTTTATACTTTTCTTCCCCTAGATTATCCTTTCTGAAATAAACCTGTAATTTGGAGCTTGCATCTTGAATATGTCCAAATGCCGCCTTTCCTTGGTCTCTTAAAGCTATAAGTCTTCCTGCAACTGAAACCTTTTCTCTGTTTGGATTTAAATCGTATTTAGATTTAACCTCATAGACAGGATTTCCCTCTCCATTTTCTATAAATTCGTTAGCTATTAAAGTTAACTTTCCATCTATTCTATCTAACTTACCTTTAAAAACTCCAACTGTGTTTGGAGATAACTTCCCTTTTTCCTGTGGATATATTACTTGTATTTCCACAGGCTCATTAATATCTGCAAATCTAACTATATACTTATTTTCTCTCTTTGAAACTCTTTTTATCTTTCCCTTCAGAGAGTATTCTTTATCATCAACAGGTAATTCATATTTTTTTCTTAACTCATCTAAATTATGACTTACTTCAAACTTATGAGGATATGGATTAACTCCTTTCTCTCTTAACTTTTTTATAACTTCTTTTCTACTCTCTATAATTCCCTCTGACATCTAATTTAAACTCCCTAACTTTTGTATTTTTGATAAAGATATTTTAACTTAAATATTGACTGTTATTTCTTAAATTTTTTACCATTTCTTCAAATAGAGGGATTACATAGTCTTCTAAATTTTCATAAATAAACTTAGCAGTATCAAAATTGTATATATGAACTATCTCGTTTCTAAACCTAACTACCTTAGGTATGTATTTTCCATACTTTTCCTCTAATTTTGCAACTTTATAAAACTGTTTAAAACATTCCAACGGAGAATTACAATCAATTCCCCCTACCTTTAGATGAAACCCGTTAAAAAGTATTTAGAAAGGAATAATGCTTTATTTTATTACCAAGTAGCCAATTGGTAATTGGCAACAGAATATATGCAAATACAACTTTTTTGCATTGACTTTTATTAATTCACTTTTGTTAGGTAAATTGATGACTGCAGGGAGTA
>JALSPY010000119.1 GCA_026985705.1 Hydrogenothermaceae bacterium
CAGGACCTACTAACTACTACGGAAATTCAAATCAAAACTTAAAATTTTTCATTATAAAGTTAGACGGTAGTAACCTAAATAACCCATACATTATAGATACAGGAATACAAAATGCATTCAGCGGTAGATTATTTACTAAAGGCTATGACTATAACAGAGATGGAATAACAGATTATGTATTTGTAGGTTACGCAAGAAGAGATGGAGATATAAATAACTGGAAAGGGGGACTTTTAAAAATAGATGTTAGAGATAATATTCCTTCAAATTGGACAACCACAAGCTACTTTACAGATGCTCAATCTCCTATAACTGCAAAGGTAGAAATAGGAAAATGCTTTAGAAGAGACTATATATACTTTGGTACAGGTAGATGGTTCTATAAAGCTGATAACTCACTCCCGGGACAAAAAAATAGACTGTATGGAACACCTATAGAGTGTAATAGAGATGCTAACGGAAATGTTGATTGTAGCCCTAACATAAATGTGGTAGACAATCCTAACAATGTTTGCACAGATGCTAGAAATAATGTTATAAAAGGCTGGTATGTAGAGTTAGATTTAGGAAATAATGAATACTACAAAGAGAGAGATATAACAGATATAACTTTAACTAATCAAAATGTTGTATTGTTTACAACTATAGAACCAACTAAAGATCCTTGTAAGTTTGGTGGAAGAACCAGAGTTTGGGCTTTAAACTGTGCTACAGGTGGCTCAATAGTAGATGAATGTTTATATCAGGGATATAATCTAGATAAGAATAAATTAAAAGGTGCTACCTTATTACAATTATCAGGTGGAAATATACAAAAGATAAATCTTAAAGAGATAGCTAACGAACAGGCTACAAACAACAGTAAAACTACGAACTGGTTTACAGGAACTGCTCCAGAAGGTGCTCCTTCCTTCGTTTACCCAGTACCACCACGAAAAGGGGAAATATTGTTATGGTTAGAAAGATAAGTAGAAAAGAGGGTTTTTCCCTCATTGAGCTTTTAATTGTTATATCAATAATAGCGATTTTAAGTTATTTTGGAATAAATTATATACTGTCAGCTATGGAAAAAAGTAAGATAGAAAAAGATTTAAAAAGGATGTATGGTCTTTTACAAGAAGCTAGAATAAAGGCATTTTCAGAGAAAAAGGAATTTACATTTTCATTAGATTTAATTAATAAAAAAGCTTGCATTAAAGAAGGTACAACGGATATTAAGTGTGTAGATTTAGATGATAACAACTATAGCTTAAGTGGAAGTATTAATATAGATAAAAGAGGAACTTTTACAGGTGGGACAATAAGATATATAGGAAATGTTTCAAATTTAGCTTACAACTGTATTGTAATATCTAATATAAGAGTTAAATTAGGGGTTTATAATGGTTCAAAATGTGTTCCTAAATAAAAAAAATCAAGCTGGTTTCACAATTATAGAATTACTAGTTGCAATGGTAATTTTTTCTTTGGTTCTTATATTTATGCTTCAGAGTTTCCTATTAGCTTTCAAAATAAATTTTTCTAACGAGGTGAAAAATACCGCAGTTAGAGTTGCAGAGGAGGAATTAGAAAACCTGCGAAATAAACCTATTAATGAAATTTACGATAGCTCTAATGTTATATACTGTCCATCTCCATGTAATCCTGATACTACAGATAGTAATTGTAAAGTTATAAGAACTGTAAAAGGTGTTAATGTTGTTTATGGAAAAGCAATAGATGTTAATAATGCTTCAGACACATATTTAGATATAAACCTAACTATCTGTAGTAAAATAAAAGATTGGAGAACAGGAAATAATATTACGTACACAGTCAGGACAATTCTTGCTAATATTGGAGAATAAAAATGAAAAATAATAAAGGTTTTACAATATTAGAGCTTTTGATAGCTATATTTATATCAATAATACTTATGTCTGCAATATATTACACATATACCACCTTTTTTATGGGAATAAAATCAGAGAGAGTTAATGTAGAGCAGGAAATAGAAAAAATAGTTAGCTTAGAATTGTTAAGATTAGATTTAGAACATTTAGGATATGGAGTTGGTATAAATTGCTCAGGGACAGATTACAGAATATACGAGATAAATAATAACGATATTTCAAATTTACTTAAAATCAGGTCAACTCTGAATAACTCAAATAACAGCACAATAGGATGGAAAATTTGTAAAAATGGCAATGAAATAAAAAAAGAAATGGAGAAAAGTAATAATAATATTGTTTATGTAGATGAAAATGGATGTGTTATCGGAACGGTTAACGACGGTAGCTGTCCATCAGGAACAAGTGTATATATAGGCTATCCTTACGATACAGGAGCAACGGGATGTGGTGGTTTCTGTACAGAGATAGTATACTACCTATCAAATACAAACCTTCCTAAGAATTGTCATCCAGATACTTACAATCTTTTAAGAAAAGTAAATAATGGAACCGGAAAACCTTTACTTTCTTGTATAGCAGATATGAAAATTACAGTTGATATGGACACAGATGGAGATGGTAAAATTGATTTAAAAGATATAGATGATGTTAGTAGTTATACAGCAGACCAATTAAGGGCATACACAAAAAAAATAAATGTTTATGTCCTTTATCAAGAAGCTACACCTTCAGACCCTAACTTTAGATTTACAAATTACCAGACAGACAGTAATGGTAATTATTTAGAAGTTGATGGAGTTAAACTGTATTTACCTTCAAATTTTGAGAAGTATAAATGGAAAGCTATTAAACTATCTGTAAAACCAATGAGCATCATAAGATAAAAAGAGGTTTACCAAATGAGATTAAATAGTAATAGGGGGGCTGCTTTACTAACAACCCTAATGATAGGGATTTTAGCATTAGTGGTTATATTAGCATTATTTACTTTTATTCTATTTGGCAAGAGTAGCTCTGTAATAAAAGAGAGATATGCAACTGTTTTGGAAGCAGCAAAGGGAACCGCTTACTATTTGATAAACAAACTAAACGAAGGAGCAGTTGATATTTACTGTTATAAATCTTCAGACCCTTCACAAAAATGTGTTTGCTCCTCAGTTTATTTTGATAGTTCAACAAATTCTTTAGCTTGCACTATAAATGCTACAAAAATAACTGGAATTGATAAAGTAGATTTAGGAAGCTATAAAACATTATCAGCTCCGGATGGTAGCACTTACAGTTTAGATGCAACATTAATATTTAAAGATTTATCAAGTGATGGGAACTTTGATATTTATTCAATAGAAATAAACGCTACTAACAACAAAACAAATGAAAAAGCAACTATAGACTTTATATATAAAGCTCCAAAATTAGAATATTAAATATGCAAAGGATATTAGCTTTAAGCAAGATTATAAACTTTGCTGATAATTATTCCAAGTATGCTTTTCAAATATTTATACTTTTGAATTTTACCTTCGGTTTAATCGGTCCTATGTTGTCTTTCTATTCTTTAAAAAAAGATATGAGCATAGAGTATAAGACTGCTTCTATCTATTCATTAATAACATTTTTAGCAGACTTTTTCAGTATACTAATAGTAAGTTGGATATTCTTTAAAATAACTAGATTTAAAAACTATAAATTTTGGCTTTTGTTATACAGTTTAGTTTATACAGTTGTATGGATTTTTGATATATTTGATATATCACAATATCTACGGTTTCTTTCTATACTAGGATTAATAATGTCATCACTACTTTTATTTTTAATAATAAAACGAAAATTTGATATAAAAATAAGATTAGTATTACTAATCATCCATATATTATTTTATTTTTTAGATGCTGTTTTATCAGAAATGATAGCGACGAATCCTATACTTATAAAAGTTGTAGAATTTATCCAAACTTACCACTAATATAGTCTTCAGTTAATTTTTTCTTTGGCGAAGTGAATATAATGTCTGTTTTATCAAACTCTATAAGCTCTCCAAGATACATAAATGCAGTGTAATCAGATATTCTTGCTGCCTGTTGCATATTATGGGTAACAATAATTATTGTTACTGTTTCTTTTAGCTCAACAACGAGCTCCTCTATCTTAGCCGTAGATATTGGGTCTAACGCAGAGGTAGGTTCATCAAAAAGTAATACTTCTGGCTCAACAGCTAAAGCTCTAGCTATAACTAGTCTTTGTTGTTGTCCTCCAGAAAGACCTGTAGCTGGGTCCTTAAGTCTGTCCTTAACTTCGTCCCATAATGCTGCCTGTCTTAAAGCTTTTTCTACCTTTTCCTCTAAAATTTTTTTATCTCTTATACCTCTTAACCTTAAACCGTAAGCTACATTATCAAATATACTCATAGGGAAAGGTGTAGGTTTTTGAAAAACCATTCCAACTTTGGTTCTAAGTTTTATTAAATCATAGTTAGGGTCTAAAATATTCTCTCCTTCAAGTAAAATTTCGCCTTCATATCTATTTCCCGGATATAAATCATGCATTCTGTTAAAACTTCTTAAAAGTGTGGTTTTTCCACATCCAGAAGGTCCAATTAATGCTATTACCTTTTTATCATATATAGGCATATTAATATTCTTCAAAGTTGGCTTACTAGCTCCTGCATACCAGAAGGAAAAATTTTTAACCTTAATTTTCTCCATTTCTATCATAAAAAGCCCCCTAAAAGTATATACTAGAAAATTTTAACATCTATCTTAACTCTTTTTCTCAAGGGTAGTGATACTTTCTATATGATAAGTCTGTGGAAACATATCTATAAGTTTTATATCTTTTATATAAAATTTTTCTGATAATATAGCTATATCTCTAGCCAAAGTAGATGGATTACAGGAAACATATATAATTTTTCTTATACTTTCTTTACTATTCAAATAGTTTAATAGCTCTTTAGTTATTCCACTTCTAGGTGGGTCTAATACCACTAAATCAGGGTTATATTTTTCTAAAATATCTATATTCTTTCCTGCATCAGCTTTAATAAAATTTACATTCTTTAATGAATTTAATTTTTTATTATGATTTCCGTCCTCAACAGCAAATTTATTTGTCTCTATTCCTATAACTTTATTAACATAAAGGGCAATAGGTAATGTTAATGTTCCAACTCCACAGTATAAATCTAAAGCTTCTTTGTAATTCTCATTTTTTATTTCTTCTAAAACTTCTTTTACTAAGTTTTTAACTTGAAATCTGTTAACCTGAAAAAATGAGTTAATAGAAACTCTATATTTAATCTCTCTGTCAATTTCATCTAAATTTATAAGCTCATATACAAACTGTTTTCCTATAGATATAAATTTTCTTAAAATTTCATTATTTTTTTCAAAAATACCTATTCCTACAGTGTTTTTATTAACAAAAGACTTGATATGTTTTAAACCTAATGGAAATCTCTTAAATCTTTTTGAGTAGACAAATTTTATTAAAACTTGATTTAAATTTGTTGAGTAAATATGTATCTCAACTGGTTTAAACTCTAGAAACTCTATTAATTCCTTTAAGCCTTCTAAACTTTCATTTAAGTCTTCCTTTAAGATTAAACAGCTATCTATATTTACAATTTTATTACTTTCCTTCATATAAAAACCAATCTGATTTCCCCTAACTTTAAACTGAACTCTATTTCTATAAAAGAATGGTTTTTCAGATGGAATAACCTTTGAAATATTTACATTTTTTAGTTTGCCTATCCTTTCTAAAGTTTCTTTCAATATTTCCTTTTTTATTTCAACCTGTTTTTCATACTTTATATGTTGATAATCACAGCCACCACAGTATGTAAAATACTTACATAAAGGTTTTACTCTATGCGTAGATGGTTCTATTATAGAATTTAATTCACATTCTATAAAGTTTTTCCTTTCCTTTTTTACACCTACCTCTACAATTTCTCCATCTATTACAAAAGGAACAAAACAGGTTTTATCCTGTAATTTACCTATTCCTTTTCCGCCATAAACTAATTTATTGACCTTTATTTCCATTTTAAAACTTTGATTTTTAGAATTCCTATTGTAAATTTTTTATAATAAAATAATTATAACTTTAAAGGATTAAAATTTTATTAAGATATAATAAATTAAAAAAGGGGGCTTTAGATAGCCCCAAAGGATAGCAAGGGAGGAAGAGGAAGATGGAGAAAAAAGGAGGAAAAATAGGGCGGGGAGTTTTTTAATGATATCCTCCTTCTGAAGAAACCTTTCCTTTGAAAACTCTATAAACATAAATTGTATAAGTTATAACCATTGGCATAAATATTAATGTTGCTATCAACATCACAGTTAAAGTTAGATGGGATGAAGCAGAATTCCATATTGTTAAATTATATTTAGGGTCTATTGTTGATCTTATTAAGACAGGATAAGACGCTAATGCTATAGTTAAAACTGTTCCTAAAGATACTAATGTGGAACCATATATAACTTTATCATAATTTTGATTAATAAGATTTTTAAAATAAAGAATTAATCCAGCTATTAATATTATTGGTGCAATCCAAAATATAGGATATTTGAAGTAATTATTATATAACTCAGGGGCTACAATAACTAGTATAAAGTCTGTAATTATTAAAGTGCCAATGTATCCAAAGAAAGATATATATGCAAATTTTTTAGCCATTTCAAAAACTTCACCTTCAGTTTTTCTAAGAAGGTAAGCTGTCCCATGCATTAAAAACATAAATACACCAACAACTCCCATTAATAAAGGAGCTGGTCTTAAAAGTGTAAAGAATGTTCCATGGAAAACTCCCTTTTGGTCTATAGGAACTCCTATTACAGCATTTCCTACAGCTACTCCGAATAGTAAAGCAGGAACAAAATTTCCTATCCAGTAAATCCAGTCCCAAATATTTCTCCAAGTTTTACTGCTTTTTTTATTTCTATATTCAAATGCTACAGCTCTACCTATCAAAGCCCATAAAACTATTAATATAGCTAGATAAAATCCACTAAAGGATGCAGCATAAACAACAGGAAAAGCTGCAAAAAGCATTCCACCACCAGCTATTAGCCAAACCTCATTTCCATCCCAAACTGGAGCTACAGCATTATATAAAACTTTTCTGTTTTCATCTTTATTGGTAAATATTGTTAACATTCCTGTTCCTAAATCAAATCCATCAGTTAAAGCATATCCAACTAAAAATACTCCAGCTAAAAGGAACCATATACCTTCTAATGTTGTAATCATTTCTATAGGCATTTTTATAACCTCCTACTAAATTCTGTTATCAGTTTTTGAAAATGCTGTAATATTACCTACAGGTGTAGAAGGCTCTACTCTTCCTATTTTCATTTGGTCATCGGGAGAGATACCTTTTTTAATAGCTTTAATCATTGCATATAGGAACACGATAAAGATTAAAGTGTATATAGTTAGGAAGAATATGAATGAGAATAAAACATTAGTAGCTCCAACATGGAAAGATACAGCATCTTTAGTTAACATAACACCTTGAACAATCCATGGTTGTCTTCCAACCTCTGTAGCTATCCAACCAAATTCTGTAGCTACCCAAGGTAAAGGAATTGATAAAACTAATAACCACAGATAAGCTTTACTTTCAAAAAGTTTTCCTCTTTTTAACAACCATAATCCGAATAATGTTATAAATACGAAATAAAAACCTAAATAAACCATTAGGTGAAATGTAGTAAATACTAGTGCAACAGAAGGTAAATCTTCAAAGGTTATATTGTATGCTTTAGCATTAGCCTTAGCCATGGCTAACTCAGACTTTACTTTTTCTATTTCTTCTTTGTTAGCATTAGAATTTTCTAACTGTTGTAGTTTTTGTTGTAATACAGGAATTTTAGCTTCAGCTTCTTTAGCTATCTGTTGATATTCTTTTACTAAATCCTTTATACCTTTAAACTCTGCGTTTGGATCATGATAGGAAAGTATACTTAATAGATAAGGAACTTTTAAAATAATTTTTGTTTCATGTTTTTCCTGATTTATAACACCAAATAAATCTAATGAAGCTCCCTTTTCGCTTTCCCATTTACCTTCCATCATAGCCATTTTTAAAGGTTGACCGTGTGTAACTTGATAACCGTGAATATCTCCGAAAATTATTTGAAGAAGCGATACTAGTGCTGTAAATACTAAAGCAAATTTTAAACCAACTTTAGCTATATCTGTATGTTTATTTCTTAAAATGTAGTAAGCCATTATTCCCATTACAAAGAAACCACCTACTATATATCCAGCATTTACACAGTGTAAAAATCTAAAGATTGTTGTGTGATTTATTACTGCCTCAAAGAAATCTGTTAAAACTGCTTTTACGCCTTGCTCTGTTTCTACTATCTTATATCCTGCTGGAGTTTGCATCCAAGAATTAGCTATTAAAATCCATAAAGCAGACAATGTGCTACCTAATGCTACCATCCAAGCGGCAAAAGTATGCATTTTATCTGAAACTCTATCTTTTCCAAATAAAAATAACCCTATAAATGTTGATTCTAGGAAGAAAGCCATCAATCCTTCTATTGCTAAAGGTGCTCCAAAAATATCACCAACAAATTTGGAATACTCAAACCAGTTTGTTCCAAATTCAAACTCCATTGTTAAACCAGTTGCAACTCCAACAGCAAAGTTAATAGCAAACAGTTTCATAAGGAACATTGCCAGTTTATCTAATCTTTCATCCTTATTTTTTAGATAGATTGTTTTGAGAATAGCTATCATAAAGGCTAAACCTAGAGTTAGGGGAACAAATAGGAAATGATAAAAAGCAGTCATACCAAATTGAAGTCTTGAGAGGGTTAATAAATCCATTTTTCTTCCTCCCTATTTGTTAGCACTTACTAACTTTATTTTCTACAATTAATAAATATAAACAAGGTTTATTCTTCTTATATATGATTTACATCATAGATTAGTAAGTATTAACTAACTATATTAGACATGATATAAGAAAATAAAGTATTATAGAAAATAGGATGAGAAAACTTTCATAAAATAGGGTTATTCTTAAAGAAAAATTTATTAAAGAAAAATTTAACCCTTCAGATCAACTCTTTTTATCTTAAACAGCTTAATAAAATCATCAATACTTAATTCTTCAGCTCTAGCAGTTAGTTTAATTCCTGACTTCTCTAATATTTCAGTATCAACCTTTGACCTTAACATCTTTCTTCTATTTGAAAATATATCTGAAACAAACTTTTTATACTCTTTTATTTCTTCTAATGGAATTGGTAGTTCTTTCTTAGGAACTAATTTTATAACGGCGGAAACAACTTTAGGCGGTGGAGAGAAAAATCTAGGTGGAACACTCATCAAATAATCAGTTTCAAAGAAGGTTTGTAAAAATACACTCATAAAAGAGTATGCTTTAGTTTTAGGTTTTGCAACAAGTTTTTCAGCAACCTCTTTTTGTACCATAAAAATACTAAAATTTATTAAGTTTATATAAAAGACAGTATCTATTAATATTAAGGAAGCTATATTGTAAGGTAAGTTCCCAACTAATTTAATCTTATTTTCGTTTACTAAATTTCTCATATCAACATCAAAATAATCTTTTTTTATCAATATAAAATTTTTATAATTCTTAAGCCTTTCATCTATTATGGGATAAACCCTTTCATCTATCTCTATTCCATAGAGTATTTTAGGAGCTCTTTTTAATATCTCTTCAGTTAATTGTCCAGTTCCAACACCAATTTCAACAATAATGTCTTCTTTTTTTACATCAATATAATCAACAATTCTTTTTATAACTCCTTCTGATATTAAAAGATGTTGTCCTAATGATTTCTTTGTTTTAAATTTTCTACCCATTTCTATTTCCTCTTTCTTCTTTTTTTGAAGAAGTTATCCAACCACTCTAATGCTTTAGGTGTATCTTCTAAGAGTTTTTCCTGTCCATACTTTATAAGTATAGATTTCTGTTTCTCTGACAATTTATAACTTTTCATTGCTTCTTTTTTTGCTTTATTTATCCATCTTTTTATCTTATCTTTATCCTGTAATACTTCTTCAGGAAGCTCCAATCCTGTTTTTTCAGATAAAGCTTTAGCATACTGTATCTGTTTTTCTGAAGGTTTCTTGTCTCTATGTTTCTCTATAAAATCACTTAATTTTTCATAATCTTCCAATATATCGTCTATATTTTTCCCATACTTTTTAGCTAAATCTAAAGCATAATTTTTCATTTTTTGGGAAACTTTAGAAATCTCCCCAGATGTTGACCTTTTATATAACTCCCTTACAAACTCTTTCCAGTCTTTCTTGTTTTCCTCTACCTTATCTAAAAACTCTTCCATCTCTTTCGTAAAGTTATAATCTATAACCCAGTTATACTTTCTGTTTAGATAATCTATTAAATGGTAAGCTTCCTCTGTAGGAAGGAGTGTGTTTCCTTCTTTCTTTACATATCCCCTTTCTTTTATAGTTTTTAGTATTGTTGCATATGTTGAAGGTCTTCCTATTCCTAACTCCTCAAGTTTCTTTACTAAACTTCCTTCCGTATATCTTGAAGGTGGTTTAGTGAACTTTTCAGCTAAATTTTCCTTAACCTTTTCTAATTTTTCACCTAACTTTATATTCGGAATAATGACCTGCTTATCTTTATCTTCTATGTTGTAAATCTTCTTATACCCTAAAAATTTAATAATTGAACCGGTGGTTTTAAATTTATAATTTTTAATATCAAATAGAACAGTCGTCCTTAAATATACTGCATCAGCCATCTGTGAGGCAACAGACCTTTGGTATATTAGATATAGAAGCTTTTTATGTTCTTCTGATAAACCCTTTTCTTTTAACAATACTTCCTGTTTTTCCCAAGGGATAAAATTAGTTATTCTTATACCTTCATGTGCATCGGCTTGGGTATTTTTAGATTTGTAAATCCTTACATTTGGAGATAGATACTCTTTCCCAAATAGATTTTTTATTAACTCCCTTATACCTGAAATTGCCTCTTCAGACATTCTAACACTATCAGTTCTATGATATGTTATAAGCCCATTTTCAAATAAATCTTGAGCTAATATCATTGTTTTTTCTGGGGAGAATTTAAGCTGGGATGAAGCAGTTTGTTGTAAAACTGATGTTGTAAAAGGTGGTTTTGGAGACTGTTTAACCTCTTTCTTTTTTATATCTATGACTTTTGCAAATTTTTCATCCTTTATATTTTTTATAATCTCTTCAGCAAAAGTTTTACTCTCTAATCTCTGTTTTTCATAAAAAGCCTCTATTATCTCATTTCCTTTCTTTAAGTTTACAGAAACTACATAGTAAGGTTGTGGTTTAAAATTCTTTATCTCCTCTTCCCTTTCCACTATTAATCTAACAGCTGGAGATTGAACTCTACCAACAGAAAATCTTCCACCTATCTCTTTGGAGGCTTTAGGAGATAGAATATAACCAACTATTCTGTCTCCAACTCTCCTACCTAGAAATGCATTAAAAAGTCCAAAATTACTTCTCTCAAAATCTATTGCATCTTTTAATCTTTCTTTGATATGTTTCTTAGTTATTTCATAAAACTCAACTCTCTTTATAGATTTTGCATTTTTCTTTAATTCTTTATAAACAAAATATCCTATTGCATATCCTTCTCTATCTGGGTCTGTAGCTATAAAGACTTCTCCATCTTTAGCTAGCTTTTTTATTTCAGATAATATTTTTTTGTGATTTTTACTTTTTATTGTAAATTTCGGTTCAAATGTATTTAAATCAACTCCCATTTCTTTTTCAGGTAAATCTTTAAAATGTCCTATTGTAGCTTTAACTGTATATTCATTACTTAAAAATTTCTGTATTTCCTTTGCTTTCTTCGGACTTTCAACTATAATAATCCTATTTTTACTTTCTTTTTTTGACAATTTAAAACCTCTTAGTATTTATTGTTGTAGTAATTAATAAAAGATTAGACTATTTTAGTCAATAAAAAAGTTTAATATATATTGAAAGATTTTTTTTACAGAATTTAATTATAAATAGTAAAAATGAAAGGAATATTAAAATGAATACTAATACTAATATTGCTACAAATACAGACAAATT
>JALSPY010000120.1 GCA_026985705.1 Hydrogenothermaceae bacterium
CTATAAAAATTTGTATTTTTTCTCTTTTCTTTCTCTTTAGGTTAATATAGAAATCTAATCAGTAAAATAGATTTTGATATTTATCATAATATATTAATTTCTTTATAACTAGACTAGTTAATATTAACTAACCTAGAGAGGTTAAAAAATGCTTATAGAGAGATTTTTTGTTGGTGATGGAATTTCCCATATATCATATCTTGTGGCTGCTCAAACAAAAGCAGTAGTAATAGACCCAAAGAGAGATATTGAAGATTACATAAAAAAAGCAAAAGAATTAAATGTTAAGATAGAAGCTATATTAATAACTCATTTACACGCAGATTTTATTGGTGGACATTATGAGCTAGCAGAAAAAACAGGAGCTAAATTATATATACCAGCTAAACAGAACAGTAAAAGAGAACATATTCCAGTTAAAGAAGGGGATACAATAGAGATTGAAAATATCAAAATAGATGTTTTAGATACACCCGGTCATACACCTGAACACGTTTCATATATATTTACAGATTTATCTAGAGGTGATGAGCCTACAGCAGTTTTCACAGGAGATACTCTCTTTGTTGGAGATGTAGGGAGACCTGACTTATTCCCAGATAAAAAAGACGAATTAGCAGAAGCTCTATACAATTCTTTACAAAAATTAATGAAATTACCAGATTTCGTGGAGGTATATCCTGCCCATGGAGCTGGGACATTATGTGGGAAGTCTTTATCAACAAAAAGAAGCACAACTATTGGTTATGAAAGAAAATTTAATAAACTATTATCTCTATCTAAAGATGAATTTATAAAAACTTTACTTGATGGAATGCCTCCAGCACCAGACCACTTTAAAAGATGTTCTAAAATAAATGAAGATGGAGCAGTATTCCTATCAAATCTTTCTTCTCCTAAACCTCTATCAGTAAAGGAGTTTGAAAACTTAATAGATGAAAATAGGATTGTTTTAGATGTTAGACATTATCTAACATGGATAGGCGGTCATATACCAAATTCAATTAGTATGGATTATAGGTTTATGCCATTTTCTCTCTTTGCAGGATGGATATTAAAGCCCGAAAATGAAATATTACTAGTTGCAGATACTGAAAAAGATGTAGAAGAAGTAGTTTTAAAGTTGAGAAGAGTAGGTATTGATAAGACTATTGGTTATCTAGAAAATCATACTTTTAATTGGGCTAGAAGTGGAAAAACAATAAAATCCTTTAGGGCTATTTCACCAAATACACTTGATAACTGGATAAAAGAAAAGAAAGATATACTAATTTTAGATGTAAGGTCTAAGTCAGAATTACAAAATGGTTTTATTGAAAATTCTATAAATATTCCTTTACCTGAATTAAGGTATAGGTATAATGAGCTTGATAAAAATAAGGAAATCGTAATATATTGTGGACTTGGACCAAGGGGAGCTCTAGCTGGAAGTTTATTAGAGAGAAAAGGTTTTGAAAATATAACAGTTTTAGCTGGTGGATATACTGGTTGGAATAATTATAAAAAAAATCACTAAAGATTTTTTTAGAATTTTCTTCATTTTGATAATCTTTTAATCTGCTTTTCTTCTCTATTTTTCTTCCTTATTTTTTTAAGTTAATGGAAAATTTGGAAATAACTTTACGTAAAATCATTTATAAATAAAACTCTAAAAATACTATAAAATATTTAGTGTTAATTTAAGTTTAAAAGGGTAAAATTATGAAAGAAAACAGAATTGATGAGTTATGTATAAATACTATAAGAATTCTATCTTTAGATCAAATTCAGAAAGCTAAATCAGGTCATCCGGGAATGCCTTTAGGAGCCTCTCCTATTGCTTATGTCTTATGGGATAAATTTTTAAGATTTAATCCAAAAAATCCAAACTGGTTTAACAGAGATAGATTTATCTTATCTGCTGGTCATGCATCAGCTATGCTTTATTCATTATTACATCTATACGGCTTTGATTTACCTTTAGAAGAATTAAAGAGATTTAGACAGCTAGGAAGTAAAACACCGGGGCATCCTGAGTATGGGTTAACACCGGGGGTTGAAGCTACAACAGGTCCGTTAGGGCAAGGTTTCGCTATGGGGGTTGGTATGGCTATAGCTGAATGTTATCTGGCTAACTACTTTAACAGAGAAGGATTTAATATTGTAGACCATTACACATACGCAATAGTATCTGACGGGGACTTAATGGAAGGAATATCTTATGAGGCTGCTGCATTAGCTGGGAGACTAAAGTTAGGAAAACTAATCTATCTATACGATGATAATCATATAACTATAGAGGGTGATACAAATCTAGCTTGGAATGAGGATATAGAATTAAGATTTAAGGCTCTAGGTTGGCATGTTATAACTGTTCCTGATGGAAATGATATAGAAGCTATCTATGGAGCTATAAAATCGGCTCAAGATGAAAAGGAAAAACCTTCTTTAATAAGAATAAAAACACATATAGGTTATGGCTCTCCTAAAGCCGATAATCCTGCTGTTCATGGAGCACCTCTATCTGAAGAAGAAGCTAAAGCAACAAAAAGATTTTTCGGTTTTCCTGAAGATAAAAGCTTTTATATACCTGAAGAAGCCTTAAAACATTTCAGAGAAGCAATAGAGAGAGGTAAAAAGTTAGAGGAAGAATGGAATAGTCTATTTAAAGAGTATGAAAAGACTTATCCTGAGTTAGCAAAAGAGTTTAAACAGTTTATCAATGGAGAACTTCCTGAAGATTGGGATAAAGATTTACCGATTTATAGGGATACATCTAAGAAAATTGCAACAAGGACAGCTTCAGGAGATACTCTGAATGTATTAGTTAATAAACTAAATAATCTAATTGGTGGCTCTGCAGACTTAGCTCCTTCAAACAAAGTTGTATTAAAGGGAAAGGGAGATTTTTACTGTGATACTCCATCAGGAAGAAATATACATTTTGGAGTTAGAGAGCACTCCATGGGAGCAGTTGTAAATGGAATGGCTTTACATGGTGGATTGATACCATTTGGGGCAACATTCTTTGTTTTCTCAAACTATATGAGACCTGCAATAAGAATGGCTGCA
>JALSPY010000121.1 GCA_026985705.1 Hydrogenothermaceae bacterium
TGTAGTAGCTTTGTTAAATCTGTCCTTTTTAACTCTATTTTTATCCCTCTCATATATTTTATATTATCTACTCTTGCTATTTTTTAAACACACTATACAAGCTATTGACAAATAAATTTTTTTCTGTATAATTATTTACAGTTTTGTTGGGCGGTTAGCTCAGTTGGCCAGAGCACCTCCCTTACAAGGAGGGGGTCATAGGTTCGAATCCTATACCGCCCACTTTATTAAGGAGCCGTAGTTCAGCTTGGCCCAGAACGCCGGCCTGTCACGCCGGAGGTCGCGGGTTCGAATCCCGTCGGCTCCGCTTTAATATCACATCAAAGAGACAATAATGGAAAATCGTCCAAAGTTTGAAGAGCTTGTTAAGTATCATAAGAGAGAAAAAGAAGGCTATGTAGTTCAAAATGTAGATTTAGCATTCAGTATATTATTTATCTTAGCTGAAAACTCAGGTCTAACTTTAACTGAAATATCTAAAAAAGTTAATAGTAATCCATCCCAAGTAGAAAAGATTTTAGAAATCTTAACGGAAAGAGGATACAGTGAATATAAAAATGATAAGTATTATCTAGGTATAAAAAATTTTGAAGTTGGACATGCATATTTATCTAATATAGATTTAAGAAAATTAGCTAAACCATATTTAAAATATTTAGCAGAAAGATTTAATGAAACTGTATATTTGGCTGTTAGAGGTGGTTTTGAGATAGTATATATAGATGTTTACCAAATTAACAGACCTGTTTCTGTTAAATCAAGAGTTGGGAAACTCCTTCCAATGTATGCTTCAGCATCTGGTAAAGTTCATTTAGCTGATATGGATGAGTTTGAACTAAATGAATTTTTTAAGGAAGTAAAGCTTATACCTTTTA
The DNA here is from genome assembly GCA_026985705.1 of Hydrogenothermaceae bacterium. GTDB lineage: Bacteria > Aquificota > Aquificia > Aquificales > Hydrogenothermaceae > QNZC01. The sequence continues at coordinate 876 of JALSPY010000121.1, forward strand.
CAAAAAAAACCATTACTGATAAAGAAGTTTTAAAGAAACATATAGAGGAAGTTAGAAATAAAGGTTATGCTTTAGATGATGAAGAATGGGAAGATGAAGTTAGGTGTATATCTGCACCTATAAGAAATTATAAGGGAAATGTTATAGCTGCAATAACAATATCAGCTCCCTCCTATAGATTTTCTAAGGAGAGATTTATTTCAGAGGTTAAAGAGGAACTTTTAGAAAAAACTTTTGAACTGTCTGAAAAGTTAGGTTATAAACCTATAAAATATAATCTTTAACTAATATATTAGATTTTTTCTAATAGATTTTTTCTAAATCTATATCTAATCCTAAAGCTTTTAAGTTTGCCTTTGCTTTTATTAATGTTTCTTTATACTCATCTTTAGGATTTGAGTAATAGACTATTCCACTACCTACATATATATAACATTTATTGTCTTTAAAAATACTCTGTCTTATTGCAACACTCATTGTAAAATCTAAATTAGGCTTTATTAAAACTGTTGCTCCACAGTATACAGACCTTTCAAAATCTTCTAGCTCTCCAATTATTTCCATAGCCCTCTTTTTAGGTGCTCCCGTAATTGAACCGGGAGGAAATGTATTATCAATAATTTTCCTTAAAGAGATATTATCTTTTAACACTCCTATTACTGTAGAACTCATTTGGTAAAGTGTGGAGTATTTCTCTACCTCAAAAAGAGTATCAACATAAACTTTTTTAGAAATTTTTCCTAAGTCATTTCTCATTAAATCTGTTATCATTAAGTTTTCTGCAATTTCCTTTGGAGAATTTTTAAGCTCTTCAAATAAAACTTTATCCTCTTTTTCAGTATTTCCCCTAGCTCTTGTCCCTTTTATAGGTTTAGTTTTAATCAGATTACCTTTTTTCTCTAAAAATAACTCCATAGATGCAGATAAGACAGAAAAATCTTTTCCTCTAATTAACATCAGGTAAGGTGTTTTTTGAATATCTATTGTTTTAAAAAATGCTTCCTTTGGATAAAAAGCTCCTTCTAAATCTATTCTATGTGTAAGATTAACCTGATAAATATCTCCACTCTCTATATATTCCTTTATTTTTAATACCTTTTTTATAAAATCTTCCTTCTTTGTATTTATCTTTAGAGCTTTAACATTTTGTTTTATACCTTTAATACCTGTATTTATATTTTTAAATTTTCTAAAAAATAAGATATATATATCTGGAATATTTATATCTCTCCTTTGAGGATAACTTTTCCCTAAAACTAGACTTTTCCCGTAGTTATATGAAATATAACCTACTCCATACAGTTTATACTCATTTATTAATTTTTCAGTTAAATCAATAGGATTAATTAGAGGGATGTATTTACCGTTTAGATATGTTCTGTTGTTTTTATACTCTAAAGAAAAAACAGGTTTATCAAATAGATAAATTCCCTCTTCATCAAACCAACCGCCTTTCTGTGAATATAGATATATCTCTTTCATTAAATTTTAATTTTCAACTTTATTTTTATCTTTCTTATTAAAGAATATATTCAATATATTTGGATTAATAGAATTATTAGCATAATCAATAGCTGTAAATCCATCTTTATCTTTGATATAAGGGTCTGCTCCATACTTTAATAGAAGTTTTATTATATTCTCTTCTTCCCAAATAACTGCATAATGTAAAGGTGTTCTTCCCTTAATATCCTGAATGTTTGGATTAGCCCCATTTTCTAAAAGATATTTGGTTATTTCATAATCCCCCCAAAAAACAGCTAAATGTAAAGGAGTTTTTAGATTATTAGCTTGAGCATTTATATCGGCTCCATTCTGTATTAAAAGTTTAACTGTTTCTAAACTTCTTGAGTTAACGGCAAAATGTAAAGGAGTAAACCCTTCTTTGTTTCTTGCATTTATATTAGCACCTGCATTAATAAGAATTTTTATTATGTTAATATTGGCTTTTAAGGAAGAGTAATGTAATGGTGTGAGTCCTGTTTTGGTTTTTTTATTAACATCAGCCCCATTTTCTACTAAAAATTTAACTAAGTCTTCATATCCTCTAAAACTTGCAATGTGTAGAGGAGTTAAACCGTTAAATATAGTTATATTTGGATTTATCTTGTACTTTTCCATAAGTTTTTTTACTGTTTCTAAATCATCTACTTTTACGGCTAACATAAATTTATTCATCGGTTTATTGGTATCTAATATTAACAATCCTAAAATGTAATTTCTTTTTAATTTATCTTTTATATCTTTTGCATAATCTATAGGTGTTATTCCATAGTTATTTTTAAAGTTTGGGTCTGCTCCATAATAAATTAGTAATTCCACTATTTCGGGATAAATATTTTTAACAGCATAGTGTAAAGGTGTATTTCCATCTAAATCAGGAATATTTGGGTCAGCTCCCGCTCTTAATAAAGCTTTAACTGTATCATAATGATTATTTTGGGTAGCTAAAATTAGAGCAGTTTCAACCGTATCATTTCTAATATTTGGGTCAGCACCATACTCTAATAAAAGTTTTACAATTTCTGTTTGCCCGTATTTAGCAGCTAGAAGCAATATAGGATATCCATATTTTAGATATATGTTTGGATTTCCTCCATTTTTTAGGTAGTTTAATACATATTTTTTGTCGCCATATATTACCGCTTTATATAGTTTATCTAAAGATATCTGTTTTTCATTTCCATTTAAAATTTTTTCTATATTATTATCACTTTCATTAGCTTTAGAAAACTTTCCTATATTTACAGATATAAATGCAGATATAGATATAAAGAATACAAACCAAGCTAAGAATAGTTTGGCTCTAAGTCTTATTAGATTTACCTCATGTTCTAAGTTAAATAAAAATTTCTTAAGAAGAAACTTTATAGATAGAAATAAAAATATAAATATAAATACTCTAAAAACTATGTTTAGATTATAAAATAAATCCTCAATGACGAAAGATATTAGAGCTGAGTTTAAATATACAAGTACATATGTTTGTTTTATATAGTTTTCTACTTTTATTTTTCTCATCCCCTCATATTTTATGTTTGAATAATTAGTTTAATATCAAGTCAGTTTTATTTTAACAAAAAGTGTTATAATTTCATTTACTTAATTCTTTTTTCTTAAATGTAAAGATAATATGAAAAAATTTGGAATAACTTTAGGAGACCCTACAGGTATTTCTTCAGAAATTCTATTAAAATCAATAAGGAAATTGCCCAAAGGTGTATATATACTATACGGTTCAAAAAAAATACTTGATAAAACCTCTGAAATCTTTAATCTAGATAATCCTTTCATAGAGATTAAATCACCTGAAGAGGCTAAAAAAGAAGGTTTTTACATTATTAATATATATGATAAAGAGTTTCAACTAGGAAAACCTTCTATTGAAAGTGGGAAAGCATCTATCCTATACCTTGAGAAAGCAGTTAAAGATATACTTCAAAAAAAGTTAGACGGAATTATTACTCTACCTATTTCAAAGGAACATACAGTTGAAGCCGGTTTTAAATATAAGGGACACACAGACTATTTAGCAGAAATATCAAACACAAAGGAATATATGATGATGCTTTTATGTGAAAAGTTAAAGGTCGCATTACTTACCACCCATATTCCCCTAAAAGATGTTCCCAAATATATAACAAGAGAAAAGATAAGAAATAAACTTAATCTACTGATAAAAGAGTTAAAGGAAAAATTTAAGATAGAAAATCCCAAAATAGCAGTAGTAGGTTTAAATCCCCATGCAAGTGATAACGGAAAGATAGGTAATGAAGAGATAGAGATAATAAATCCTGTTATTAGAGAGTTTAAAGAAAAGGGTTATAATGTAGTCGGAAGTTTATCACCTGATACTGCGTTTATAAACTATAAAGATTATGATTGCTATCTCTCTATGTACCATGACCAAGGTTTAATACCTTTAAAACTGTTATGTTTTAAAAATGCAGTTAATATAACATTAGGTCTCCCATTTATAAGAACTTCTGTTGACCATGGAACTGGATTTGATATAGCAGGAAAAAATAAGGCTGAACCTTCATCATTTATTGAAGCTGTAAAGCTAGCCTTAAAATTAGCCGAACTGGAAAAGAGCAAATGAAATTAGGTCAGCTATTAAAAATATCAGTTGATACTCTAAAAAAAGCTGGCATAGAAACTCCTATAACTGATAGTCAGTTATTGATAGCCTATACATTAAAAATTCCGAGATGGAAGCTTATAACTGAAAAAAATATGGAAATTTCAAATGAACAGGTAGCAAAAATATTAAATCTTATTAATCTAAGAGCTAAAGGTATTCCTGTTGCCTATATTACTAAAAGGAAAGAGTTTTTTGGTATTAAGTTTTATGTAGATGAAAGAGTTTTAATACCTAGACCTGAAACGGAGATTTTAGTTGAGAAAGTTATAGAAAAACTGAAAGATAGAGATAGGAAAATTATAGGATTAGATATAGGAGTAGGCTCTGGAGCAATATCTATAGCATTACTTAAGAACATTCCCAATTTATTTATGTATGGAGTTGATATTTCAGAAGATGCCTTAAAGGTTGCAAAAATAAATGCTAAATTAAAATTTGTAAATGATAGATTAAAACTTTTAAAAAGTAATCTTTTTTCTAATTTAGAGAAAAGTATTAAATACGACTTTATTGTTTCAAATCCACCTTACATATCTAGAGAAGATTATATTAATTTAAAAATTGAAGTTAAAAAAGAACCAAAAGTGGCATTACTATCAGGAAAAAAAGGGTTGGCATTTTATGAAAGGATTATTTCAATTTCACCTAAATTTTTAAAGAATAATGGGTTCTTAGCTGTAGAAGTTGGTTATAATCAGATAAAAGATATAAAAAAATTGTTTATAAAAAATAAATTTAAAAATATAGAGATATATAAAGATTTAAATGGAATAGATAGGGTTGTAATAGGTTATAAATAAAAATTGAAAGGAGATATAAATGTTTGAAACAAAGGAAGGAATATTAGAGTATTTAGAGATCGAAGGTAGAAAGGAGCTTAAAGGGACCATAGAAATATCAGGTGCTAAAAATTCAGCTCTGCCGAATATGGCGGCAACTATATTAACTGAAGAGCCTGTAATGTTAGAAAATATTCCTGAATTGCTTGATGTAAAAATAATGATAAAACTTTTGGAGCATATAGGTTTTTCTATAGAGGAATTATCAAAAGGTAAGTTTTTATTCAAACAGAAGAAGCTAAACTGTTTAGACGCTCCTTATGAGTTAGTTAGTAAAATGAGAGCTTCCATTCTAGTTTTAGGACCTTTAGTTGCAAGATTTGGATATGCAAAGGTTTCTTTACCGGGTGGTTGTGCAATAGGAACAAGACCAGTGGATTTACATCTTAAAGCCCTGGAAAAAATGGGAGCTAGTATAAGTTTAGAGCATGGCTATATAATAGCAAAAGCTACGAAAGGCTTAAAAGGAGCAGAAATAAATTTTGAAAAGATAACCGTTACAGGAACAGAAAATATACTTATGGCGGCAACTTTAGCAGATGGGATAACAGTTATAAATAATGCGGCTAGAGAGCCAGAGGTTGTTGATTTAGCTAGAATGTTAAAAAAAATGGGGGCGAAGATAGAGGGTGAGGGAACTAACAGAATAGTAATTCAGGGAGTTAAAAAACTAAATGGAGTTAATCATAAAATAATTCCAGATAGAATAGAGGCAGGGACCTTTACTGTTTTATCAGCATTGTTTAACGGAAATATCAAACTGAAAAACTATCCATTTCAATATTTAGATTATGTCCATAAAAAGTTAGAAGAGATGGGAATATATGTTATTCCAATAGGAAATGACGAAGTAATAGTAAAAAGAGAGGACATTTTAAAACCGGTAAATATAGAAACAAAAGAGTATCCATTTTTCCCAACAGATTTACAGGCACAATTTATGACATTACTTTCAATAGTAGATGGTATTTCTACGATAACAGAAAATATTTTTGAAAACAGATTTATGCATGTTCAGGAGTTAGAAAGATTAGGAGCTAATATAAAAGTAATAGGGAAAACTGCATTTATAAAGGGTGTAAAGAAGCTTACAGGAGCAGAAGTTCAAGCTACAGACTTGAGGGCAAGTGCTGCAATGGTTTTGGCAGGGTTGATAGCTGAAGGTAAAACGAGAATTTACAATATCTATCATCTAGATAGGGGTTATGAAAATATAGACGAAAAATTAAGAAAAATAGGAGCTGTTTTGAAGAGAGATTACGAATATTTAGAAGATTAAACTTAATCGGAGTTTTAGTATGCAACTTCAAAGACCACCAACTCAAGAACAACTAAATAGGATTATAGAGTTATTATTAGAGGTAGGAGAGAAAAAGATACGGTATTTGAGGGAAAAGTATGGAATTAAGTTTACTTATATTCCAACATATGAGTATGCAGATAGAATAATAGCTATTCTTGAAAATACTAAAAGCAAGGATATTTCAGAGCTTTAACTGTATATCACTTCTTTTAAAACATATTTTCTTTTTTCTGTTTCTATCTCTTTTATCCCTAAAATCTCATCAAGTTTAGTTTTATATTTATGGTTAATATTTAACATAGGAAATCTAACTTCTCCTTTTATAACATACTCATCTACAAACTTTCCATGATAGCTAACTTTTGCAAAGTTATGATAAAAAGAGCTTATAAAAAGAATAATAGATTTATGAAAGCTGTTTAAAACATTTTTTAATGGTATATAATCATCCCATTCTAAAGATTTTTTGTATGCTAAGGGCATTTTAGGAAGGCTTAAGAAAAAATCCTTCAGATACACATCATCTCCATCTAATCTATAGAAGTAAAATGTTCCATTTATTTTCCCAAAGTATAATTTTCCTCTGCCAGAGTTAAAGTAGAAAGTTCCATCTAAAGCCATTTCAACTTTAATCTCAAACTCATTAACTTTTTTATTATCCTCATAAACTTCATAAATAAATCTATTATCTAATGTAAAACTAGTTTTTAAATCTAAAGACTTCTCTACAAATATAGGTTCCACAATTTCATTCTCCTTTGGTAAATCATTTGAGAAAAATTTTCCGTTAGAAATATAACTTACAAAACTAAATGGAACAGTATAAGCCCCAATCTGGTCTGAAAGTTGAACCTGTATATGTATATGTGGTTGTGGAGAATATCCAGAATTTCCACATAAACCTAAAAATGTCCCTACCTCTACCCAATCACCCTCTTTTACTTTTATCGAGTTTTGGGCAAAGTGAGATATCTCAACATAAAAACCTCTCTCATCATATATTATTACAAGATTTCCCCAGTTGTTTTCTTTATCAATCTCACCTATTTGATTATCTGGTAAATCATTTATAACCTTTACAATCCTCCCTCTAACTGGAGATAGTACAGGTTTACGATATGCATAGTAATCCTCTAGGTGCAATCCTTCGTTTCTGTATGTTTTACCATTTTCATCTACAATTACAAAATCATAAGCATACTTCCAAGCTCCTTTATGTGTCCATTTACCATTAAAATCTTGCCAAACACTCCACTTTCCAGAAAAAGGTAAAAATAGAGCCCTTTCATAACCTCTAAATCTGTTTATATTTGTTAAATAAAAATCTAAAGTCTCCTCTGGAGTTCTTCTTATAGTCTTTGCAATTAATGGGAAAGATATAACACCTAAAATATATATAAATAAAAATGAAATTAGATTAAATGGCAATGTAAAGGCCGGTATTCCATATAAAGCCCAAAACGTTTTTGTTGCAGATAATAAGATTATTGAGATTAAAACTGCAAAAATGCTCAAAAGATAAGATTTTACCGAAGGAATTAAAAATACACCTCCTATAGCCATTGCTATAAGAATAAAGTTAAAATGACTAGGGTCTGAAAATTCTAAATTAAAAGAGCCAGACAGTATTGAAACAGCAACAGTTCCTATATAGTATCCAACTATTGATAACAAGAATAGAATTCTTGATGATAAGAATAAAATTATTGCTATCACAAATCCGACAAACACATCTGGTAAAAAGAATATTGCCCCCAGTGATTTAAAATATCCACCTATCCAATTAGGAAATATACCATCTAGTTTTAAGATTTGATTGTGTGGATATAGAGATACCACAAATAAGTTTGAGAAATTATAGACTGATAAATATACTAATGAGCTTATTATAACAAAAGGTAAACTTAATATAGGTAGTCTTAAATAGTAGGAAAAGATATTGTATAATGCGAATGAAACTATAAATGTAAAAACTCCCGCAATTATTAAGAATAAAGAAGTTAATAAATCAACTTTGAAAAGATAACCAATTGATAAACCTACTAATAGAGAATTATATGTATAAAAACCTGAATTTAAAAATTCATCTCCTAGATTTAAAAATTTTGCAAATAGATATGCAGATATTACAGAGACTATTCCACTAAAAGCCAAGTTAGGATTAATAAAAGTTATTATTAGTAGTATTAAACCTATCTTATAGTTTTCTAAAAAGAGAATTTCAGAATAACTGTTTAGTATTCCCTTTAAATGAGCTAATATTTTTTCTTTTAAATCTTTCATATCTTCTTAAAATAATTAATATTTACTTTCAATTATGCCAGTTTAGAAAAGAGTTTATCAATAAAAATGGATTTAGAAGTATATCTGAGAAACCAATTTATATCTTTTTATCTTCTTATTTCCTATATTTAATCCATAATCGTCTTCCTGATAAGCTATACCTAATCTAATTGAATTACCTTTCAAATACCAGTTTACACCAATGACCTTTGATTTTAATTTATATCCACTTTCTCCAGAATTCCATTTGTTCCACTCTTCATATCTACCAAACGGTGCAATATAGTAAAAACTTGGAAAAACATATTCTCCTTTAACATACCAACCATCAGATTTACCTATCTCCCTTTTTATATCACTAAAATCTTTTTCTATACCATCAAACTTAAAATATTCCCAACCTAAAAAGAAATTTTTATAATGGAGTGAAAACTCATAATTTAACAATGTTCTATCCATAGAGCCTTTACCTGCACTATCAACAAATCTTATATTTGGTAATCTCCAATAACCTATACCAAACTCTATATGTTTACCTATTCCAAAGTATGTTTCTGTTCTTTTCTTCTCTTCCCAGCCTGAAAATGGAGATATTATAATTTTCCCACCGTAGAATAAATCTTGTCCCTTTATTGCACCACCTACCTTTTTTATATCTTGACCTTTAACATCTTTAAACTTACCAGAGTATATACCCTTTCCAACTGCAAACTGGTAATGAATTTTATGTTTCCAATTCCCAAATATCTGAAAATTTACAGAATTACGATTGTAAGATATAAATTGGGCTGAAAAATCAGCAACTAATGGTCTATCATGGTGTAAAATCCAAGTAGACTTTACTGTTTCAGTTCTAGATATGTCAATTTTGGCTTTAAATATTCTGAAATTAATCAATGAATTACCAAAAGGCTTTTCTATACTTAAATATGCATTTCCAAGTTTTATCTGCTGTAAACCTCTATTTTTATAACTGCTTCTATCATTTCTTATATCCATAGCAAAATATACACCTTTATCTAATCCTAATTTAGCTTCAATTCTCTCTCTTCTAAGATAACCAATCCAAATATCAGTTTTTTTTACCCCAGTATTTTTATCTATAACCTCATAATCTTCATAAGTCCCCTGTAGTCTCAATCTGATTTTTAAATAAATATTTCTATCGTTAGTATTTACTACTTTAAAAAGTGATGAGATTTCTTGCCCTAATAAAAATTTTGGTGTGTTTGCTTTTTCTAAAAAGAAAACATTAAAGGTATTATCTCTTTTAAAATTTTTGCTATTATAGTCTAATGAATAAGCTTTTTCATCATAAAGTAATAAATATACGGTTAAATAAGGAACTAATATATTTCTTTTTTTCATTATCCATATATTATAAAACTTTATTAAAACAAAATATTATAAACATATTTTGTATAAGTTCAGAAAGGAGGTGAACACCTACAATATTCAGTCTGTTAGGTAATGTAAAATAATAAATATTAAATAAAGCTAAAGGAGTAATAAAAATTTCCAAAAAGACAGTTTATAGACACAATATAAGATGTTTATAGTGTAGTTCCAATTAGATTTGTAAAAATGCTCATTAAACAAACGGTAAAAAATATAAATGTTTTTATTTGTTAAGAGTTAATATGAATACAAGCTAAAAAACAGAATATCCTTTAATGTAATTTTTTAAGTAAAAATTATTATTAATAAATTTCTCCTCTATGAGCTATTCTGATAATTAAAATAATTAGTTCATTTTCTCTTTCTTCAAAAATAACCCTGTATTTTCCTACTCTTAATCGTTTTAAACCTTTATACTTCCCTTTCAAGCTTTTTATATTGTTCTTTAGTAAATTGGGATTTTGAGACAAAATTAAAAGTTTTTCTCTTATAACTTTTTGAATATGTTTTGGTAGTTTTAAAAAATCCTTTCTAGCTTCATTTTCAAAAACAAGTTTATACATGGTTTACTCCAAGCCAGCTTCTTTAAAAACTTCTTCTGCAGGAATTAGTTTGCTTTTACCTTCATCTATAGCTTTCAATCTTTTTTCAGCGATTTTAATATCAAGATAATCAAAGTAATACATTAAAGCATCTCTGATAATGTGGCTTTTCTTTTCTCCCAATTCTTTTGCTATCTCATCAAGCTCTCTAGCTAACTCTTCTTCTAAAGATATGTTAAGTCTTACATGTGCCATTTTCTTACACCTCTTATTGCGTAAATTAATACATAAAATATAATATTACTATTATTTTTGCTCAATAGTAATTGTTATCTATTACTACAAAATTCTATTGATTTTATAATTTGCTTCCTTTTTTCTAATAAGCTTCTTTCATTTAAATTAAATATTTCTATACTCTTTTTAACCGTCGGTATTTTTTTAAATTCCTTTGTATATGAATATTTAAACTCTTCTAAATTTATATTTTGAGAGTATTTTGTAATTCTAACTTTATCGAAGATAATTCAATGTTATCATTTTCAAACATTTTTTCAAGTTT
>JALSPY010000122.1 GCA_026985705.1 Hydrogenothermaceae bacterium
AATTAATTAAAAAATCAAGGCGGCGTAGCTCAGCTGGTTAGAGCACGTGGCTCATATCCACGGGGTCGCAGGTTCGAGTCCTGCCGCCGCCATTAAAACATTATCATATAAAACCACTCTTGGTTGAGAAAAAATTCTTAAAAGCTGTAAATAAATACTCTTTAATAAAACCTAAAGATAAAATACTAATTGCCTTTTCTGGTGGAGTAGATAGTGTTGTTTTAACACATCTTTTAAAAAGATTTAAAGATTATCTTGGAATAAGTAAGATATATCTAGCTCATCTTAATCATCTTATAAGAGGAAAGGAAGCCTTTGAAAATGAAAAATTTTGTATAGAATTTGCTAAAAGGGAAAATTTAGATATCTTTATAAAAAGAGTTGATATAAAGAAGTTATCTAAACAGTTAAATAAATCTGTAGAGCAGGTTGGAAGAGAAGAAAGATACAAATATTTTAAAGAGTTAATGGATAAATACGAGATAAATAAATTAGCCACTGGACACCATTTAACCGATTTAGCTGAAACTTTAACTTTATGGTTTATACAGGGTAATAAAAAAGGATTAAAGGGATTTAAACCTAAAGAAAAGCACATTATAAGACCTCTATATCTTTTGAAAAAAGAAGAGATAGAAGAGTATGCTAAAGAAAAAAGATTACATTATCATTTAGATAAAACTAACTTTGATACGAGTTTTCTTAGAAATAAAGTTAGACATAATATATTGGGAATTTTAAAGGAAGTAAATCCAAATCTAGAAAACTCTTTAAAGACACTTTCATATTTTCTAAACTTAGATGATGATTTTATAAAGAGATATATAGATAATTTAAATTTAGACTTAAAAAGTCTAAATGAATTAGAGTTAAAATTACTAAAGAATTTAGATAAAGCCATAATATATAGGATTTTACAGAATTGGATATATTTAAAAACAAACTATTATCCATCCTACACACAATTAATAGATTTTTTAGAGCTTTTAGAAAAAGATGGATATAAAGAGTTAAAAATAAATAAAGACTTTAAGTTGGTAAAAACTTACTCTAAAATTTATATATCAAATAGTTTAGTTAAAGAAAGAAAGGATTATTCTTATAGACTAACTATAGGAGATAGAATTTTTATAAAGGAGGCTGGATTACTTTTAAGGGTATTTAAAGTTAAGGATTTAAATAAAGTAAATATTAAGGATGAAAAAAGGGTTGTTTGTTTTGAAATTGAAGAAGAAAAACCTACTTTCTTAATAAGAAATAGAAAAAATGGAGATAGATTTCTTCCTTTTAAACACAGAAAAGAAAAAAAATTAAAAGATGTGATGATAGATTTAAAGATTGATAGGAATATGAGAGATATAATACCATTATTAGTGTATAAGAATAAAATATTATGGATAGTTGGCTACAAAAGGTCTAATTATTATTTAATAAATGAAATATCTCAATTAAAAAACATTATATGTTTTGAAATTTTAGAGAAATAGGGAGGTGTAAACAAAGTGTCAATAAATAGAAATATCTTTATATGGATTTTAATTGGTATCTTGATGATATTTATGTTTAATATGCTAGGTAATATTGAAAATGCATCTAGAAACACAGTTCCTTTTACAGAATTTATTGAAAAGGTAGAGGAAGGAGATATAAAACATGTAAAAATAAAAGGAGAGGAGATTACTGCTGAAACTAAAGATAACAAAAAAATAGAAACTATTGCCCCTAAAGATTACGGAAAATTGTACGACATTTTAGCAGAAAACGATGTTAAAGTAGAAGTTGTCCCTGAGGAAGGTAATAGTTGGTTAACTACTATTTTAATCTCTTGGTTGCCAATTATTCTGTTTATAGGTCTGTGGATTTTCCTAATGAGACAGATGTCAGGCGGAGCTAATCGGGCATTTTCCTTCGCAAAAAGTAAAGCAAAAGTTTATTTAGAGGAAAAACCTAATGTCAAACTTAACGATGTTGCTGGAATGGATGAAGTTAAGGAAGAAGTTAAAGAAATAATAGACTATTTAAAAAATCCCGAAAAATTTAAAAAGTTAGGTGGTAGAGCTCCCAAGGGAATACTTCTATATGGAGACCCGGGAGTTGGGAAAACATTACTGGCAAAAGCTATAGCTGGAGAGGCTAGTGTTCCATTTATATCTATATCAGGTTCTGATTTTGTAGAGATGTTTGTAGGAGTTGGAGCAGCAAGGGTTAGAGATTTATTTGAAACAGCAAAAAAACATGCTCCATGTTTAGTATTTATAGATGAGATAGATGCAGTAGGAAGAGCTAGAAGTGGAGTTGGATTAGGTGGAGGTCATGAGGAAAGGGAGCAAACTCTAAACCAATTATTGGTTGAAATGGATGGATTTGACTCTGGAGAGGGAATTATAGTTATTGCAGCTACAAACAGACCGGACATTTTGGACCCTGCATTACTCAGACCGGGAAGATTTGATAGACAGATAGCAGTTCCTAAACCTGATGTAAGGGGAAGATATGAAATCTTAAAAGTTCATGTTAAGAAGAAAAATATACCTTTAGATAAAGATGTTGATTTAATGGTTATTGCAAAGGGAACTCCCGGATTTTCAGGAGCAGATTTAGCAAATGTTGTAAATGAGGCGGCACTTTTAGCAGCTAGAAGAGGAAAGGAAAAAGTTGGGATGGAAGATTTTGAGGAGGCAATGGATAGAATTATGATGGGACTAGAAAGAAAAGGAATGGCAATTACTCCAGATGAGAAGGAAAAGATAGCTTATCATGAAGTTGGTCATGCTATAGTAGGTTTAATGTTTAAAGAAGCTGACCCTTTACACAAAGTATCAATAATTCCAAGGGGACAGGCTTTAGGTGTTACTGTAAATTTACCTGAAGAAGATAGACATATATACTCTAAGAAAGATTTATTAGCTAGATTACATCAGTTATTCGGTGGAAGGGCAGCAGAGGAAGTTTTTTATGGTAAAGATGGTATAACAACTGGAGCTGAAAATGATTTAATGAGAGCTACAGATTTAGCTTACAGAATAGTTGCATCTTGGGGAATGACAGATGAATTAGGTCCAATACATGTTCCACTAACTAGAAATAGTCTTTTCAACACTCAGCAAGGATTGGAAATAAGTGAAGATACAGCTAAAAAGATAGATGAAGAAGTTAATAAACTTTTAAGGGAAACATACCAAAAAACAAAAGCAATAGTAGAAGCATACAAAGATGCAATAGTTTCAGTTGTAGAGTTATTACTAGATAAAGAGACTATAACCTGTGAAGAAATGGTTAAAATCTTAGAAGAGTATGGAGTTCCCATAGTAAACAGGTGTAGAAAAAGTGTAGTTGAAGTTATATCTGATAGCTCCTCACCTTCAGCACCTTCAGGAACAATAGAATAAAAGTTATAAAAAAGAAATTTGCTTCTGTTTTTTATTCTTTTCTTCTTTTCTTTCTTTAAAAGTTTTTTCTACTTTATGTAATTTTAATTCTTCTAAAACTCTTGGTAATTCATCATTGGCATTATTTAGTCTATTTTCAGCGATTTTTACATACTCAGATGATATATCTACGCCAATATAATTATGTCCTAGTAGTTTACTAGCTACTAATGTGGTTCCTATACCACAGAAAGGGTCTAACACTAATCTATTTTTTTCTTCATCAAAAATTGAATAAATTATTCTGGTAGGTAGTTCTAAAGGAAATGGGGCAGGATGTACCTTAAAGCTACTTTCTGGTCTAATTTCCCAAATAGAAGTTAATTTAGCATGTCTAGATTTTAATTCTTCTCCTATAAAATTATTATCTTTAGGTTTGTATAGCCAGTATATTCTTTCTTCTATTTGCCAAAATCTCCATCCTCTTATATTTCCTGCTATTTTTCTATTCCAAATTATTTCTTGTCTAATTAACCATTTAGTTTTTGAAAGCCAATATATAGGATGTATCATTATCCCATTTTCCCATCTAATCTTATGGTTGTAGAATAAATGCCCACCTTCTTTTACAACCCTAAACAATTCATTTAAGACTTGTATCTGCCAATTTTGATATTCCTCTTCATCTATATTATCTATATATTTGTCATATCTAACTTTGTCTACTAACCAGCCTTTATTATTTTTTTTATTGTATGGAGGAGATGTTATAACCAAATCTACAGAATTAGATGGCAATTTCTTTAGAAACTCAAGAGCATCATCTACAAATAGTTTATTTAAAAATTTATTTATCATTTTTTTTCTCCCTTTAAACTCTTTAAGAATTCATAAAATGGTTTTGTTAAACAGTTTTTATATTCTTCTATATTTTCCGACAAAAATATTAGTTCTATATATTCGCAATTTTTATAAGATAAATAAGAAAATTCTAATGTCCTTAGGTAATTCCCCTTTTTCCTTTCCAAATTGTCCCCAAACTTTTTCCTTAATTTATTTAATATATGCTTTTCTAAGCAGTTAAAGGGGATTTCTATTATATAGATTAACTTACCATCTATAAAACCACTTATTAAAATTTTTAAATTTATCTTTTTATCTTTTTCAAATCTCTCTGGAGTGTAATCGGTAAATTGTCCCCTACCATCTAATTTTTTTACACAAGGTGTATTTACATTTTTAGGTTTTATTTCACAGAATATTTTCGTATTAGGAGTTTCTATTCGGAAGCCATTATAACCAAGTTTTTCTGTTAATATTTCACAATCTGAAATGATAGCTGTTATTATTTCCCTAAGTTTAGAAGAATTTTTATCGTTAATATATAGAGTTAAGAGATCACAAAAAACACTAATCAATGTAGGTTTTGATAAAGAAGATAGCTCTTTTAAAAATTCATCAGTTTTTTTAGTTGTATAGTATTTTATAAGTTTCAGTAAGTTTTCATTAATCAAATTTGTTAGTCCTCTTCTAATGTTAATACATCTACTATTTTAGCTCTATATAAGATATACCTTTAGCATCTAAAACTAAATCTATTACCTCTCTAACTGCACCATTTCCACCTTCATTTCTTGTTGTATATACTGCTATCTTTTTTAATATGTCAGGTGAGTTTGGAACTGTTATAGGAAATCCTACAGCTTTCAAGAGGGGAATATCTGGAATATCGTCTCCAATATATATAACTTCCTCATCTTTGAATTTATACTTTTTCTTTAAGTATTTGTAATCTTCAAGTTTATCTTTTGAACTCTGTATAACCTCTTTTATTCCCAATTCACTAGCTCTTATTTCAACAATCTTTGAGTACCTACCGGATATAATCGCAAAATTTATTCCATACTTCTGGGCTATATATATCCCATATCCATCTTTTACACAGAATTTTTTTATCTCATTACCATTACTGTCATATATAATTTTTCCATCTGTTAGAACACCATCAACATCCAAAATAATCCATTTAACATTTTTCAAATTTTCCATCACCTAACCTCTGAAATAACAGAAGTTTTTAGGAAAGACTGAAATCTTTCCCTAAGAAAACTTCCCTCACAAGTTTATTCTCTACTATATCCTCAGGTTTTCCCTCTGCTATTACTTTTCCTCTGGCTATTATATAAGCTCTATCAGTTATCTTTAATGTTTCTCTGACATTGTGGTCCGTTAAAATTACTCCTATATTTCTCTTTACTAAATCTTTTATGAGATGGTTTATATCTTGGACTGATACAGGGTCAACTCCAGCGAAAGGCTCATCTAAAAGTAAAAATGATGGGTTTATAATTAAAGAGCGAGCTATTTCAAGTCTTCTTCTTTCTCCCCCTGACAAAGTCCCTGCCTTTTGGTCTTTTAAATGGTATATACCAAACTCTTCTAATAGCTCTCTAGCTCTACTTTCTATTTCTATGGGGTCATCTCTTATAAACTCAAGGAACATAACTAGATTTTCCCAGACTGTTAAACTTTTAAAAATAGATGCTTCCTGTGGTAAAAAAGAAATTCCCTTTCTTGCTCTTTCATAAACAGGTAAATTTGTAATATCTTCTTCGTTAAGTTTTATCTTTCCCTCATCGGGTTTTATAAAACCTAATAAACATCTGAATGTGGTTGTTTTTCCGGCACCGTTAGGACCAAGTAAACCTACTATTTCCCCCTCCCTAACATACATAGAAATCCCATCTATAGCTAGCTTTTCCCTATACTTTTTTCTTATATTGACAACTTCTAACATTTACTTACCTGAATACTTTTTAAAAAATTTTTTTATATTTCTTATAGCCTGTCTAATTCTCTTTTTATTTTCCACCACTGCAAATCGGACATAACCTTCTCCATGCTCTCCAAAACCTACACCGGGAGCTACTGCAACTTCAGCTTCAGTTAAAAGTAGTTTACTAAACTCTATAGAGCCTAACTTTTGAAACTGTTCAGGAATTTTAGCCCATAAAAACATAGTAGCCTTTGGTTTTTCAACCTTCCAACCGGCTCTGTTTAAACCGTTGACTAAAATGTCTAATCTCTCACTGTATGTGTCCTTAGCTTTTTCTACAACTGAATAGTCTCCCTCTAATGCAATAATACTTGCAACCTGTATAGGTGTAAACATACCATAGTCTAGATAACTTTTAAGTCTTCTTAAATTATGAATTAATATTGGATTTCCTAGGACAAATCCAACTCTCCAGCCTGCCATAGAGAAACCTTTAGTTAGAGAGTATGTTTCAACAGCTATATCTTTTGCTCCTTCTACTTGTAGAATACTTGGGGCTTTATAACCATCAAAACATAAATCTGCATATGCGAAGTCATGTATTATCCAAAGATTTTTCTTTTTTGCAAATTTTACTATCTCTTTAAAAAATTCTAAATCAACTGTCATTGTTGTTGGATTATTTGGAAAATTTAAAATTAAAACTTTCGGTTCTGGATAACTGTCCTCATATGTTTCGTATATATTCCTTAGAAACTGCTCCTGTTTTTCGCTATCACTTCCCTCTATTGGTAAGGGAACAGTTAAAACACTGGCACCGGCTATAACAGGAGCATAGTAATGAATTGGATACCTAGGGCTTGGGACGAGAGCTATATCCCCCGGAGATAACATTGCAAGCATAAGATGAGATAAACCTTCCTTTGAACCAATTGTTAGTATGGCTTCTTTATCAGGGTCTAACTCTACTCCAAATCTCTCTTTATAAAAATTAGTGATAGCTTTTCTTAATCTTGGAATACCTTCAGACATAGAGTATCTATGGGTGTGTTTTTTTCTAGCAACTTCACATAATTTTTCTATTATATGAGATGCAGGTTTTAGGTCTGGATTCCCCATACCAAAATCTATTATATCTCTTCCTTCTTTTCTCAGTTTTGCCTTTAGCTCATTTACAACTGCAAAAACATAGTTTGGTAATCTCTTTATCCTTGGAAACTCAATAAAATCAGACATTTCTCACCTCTTTACCGTTTATTTTCCAGCACAGATAGGGGATTAACAGGATATGTATTTTTTCTTACTTCAAAGTATATTCCACAATCTTTATTATCTAACTTTCCTACTGTTCCTATATTTTGTCCTTTTTTAACTCTTTGACCTTCTTTAACTAAAATTTTACCTACATGTCCATAAACAGTGTTGTATCTATTAGGATGTCTAATAATTATCAAATTTCCAAATGTTTTTATACTATCCCCTGCATATATAACCTTTCCGTCTTCAGAAGCAACAATTTTCTCATCACAATCCGATTTTATATCTAATCCTACATGTCTTTCTTCCTCTGTATTTATAAAACCTTTAACCACTTTGCCTTTAACTGGCCATTTAAAGCTTAATTTTCTTTTAGGTTTAAACTCCTCTACAGGCTTATATCTTTTGCTATAAACTTTTACCCTTTTAGGAACTTTTAACTTTTGTCCCGGATATATCCTATAAGACTTTTTTAGTCTATTAAGTTTAGCTAATTTTTTTACAGTAGTTCCAAATTTATGAGCAATTTTTGCTAAACTATCTCCCCTTTTAACTCTATAATAAGTTATTACAGTCTTATATCTGTATTTTTTTCCTGTATGTATATATTTTTTTCTTTTTCTTTTTTTCTTTTTAAGCTTTGCAGAGCTCTTTATAGGTTTTATACATAATTTTTGACCTATATATATTCTATTTCCTTTTAAATTATTCCATCTTTTTAAATCTCTAGCAGAAACTTTAAGCTTTTTAGCTAATATAGATAGAACATCTCCTCTCCTTACAGTATAAACATACTCACAACTTCTTCCTGTTTTCCTTTTAATTTTCTTTTTTCTTTTTTTACTTTTCACAGGAATGTGTAATTTTTGTCCTACCCTTAATCTCTTAGGATTTTTAATATTGTTAACTTTTAAGAGAGTTTTAACAGATATTCTAAATTTTTTTGCTATCTTCTCAGGATTATCTCCCGGTTTAACTGTATATGTTAATGCAGATACATTCTGAATTATAAGACTGAATATTAGAAAAACAAGAAGAAAAACTTTAATATTCAATTTCAAATTTATCAAACCCTCCTTCTTTATTTCTGAATTCATAAGCCATATGAGTTATTTCAGCTAAAGGAGGTCCTTTCTCTATAGCTTCTAAAAATTTTCTTAGTAGCTCTTCATCTCCCTCAGCAACAACCTCAACAGTTCCATCAGGCAAATTTCTAACAAATCCCTTAACTCCCATCTTGTCTGCTATATCCTTTACAAATTTTCTAAATCCTACCCCTTGAACAGTTCCAGCAAAAATAACATTTAATAACATACTGAACTTTACCTCTAATACTCTTAATTCTTTTAAAATAAAATTTATTATCTTATATAAAAATTTAACTATCAACAGGAAAAATCCTCAGGTATTCACTCTATGACGAAGAAACTTCATTTAAATCTACTAAATAAAATACCAGATAGTTCAATGTATGAGATAGATAGATATAAAGTATATGAATTTTTAGATATTAATAAACATAATGTAAAGAAATTTGAAAAGACAAAAAGAAATGAGGGATTACATTCATTTTTAAGAAATAAAATAGTAAGTTTAAGGAGAGAAACTAAAGGATATAACAAAGGTATAAAAAGTTTAAGAAAATACTTATTTTTAATTTTTGTTTTTTGGGGTTTAATATGATTTTCACCTATAAAACTGAATACCCTATGGAACAGGAAAATTTATATTAAATTTAATTTATGATATAATGAACAGGTTGTAATAAATATATTTTGAATGTGATTTAGATTTTATACATAAATAGGGGGAGAATTATGACTAACTCAGGGGCTTTAGAAAATTTAAGAGCCGTCTTAAATTTAAAATCTCTCTTGGAAAATCCACACACTAAACTTTTAATAGACAAATCTAAAAAAGAGATAATCTTCTCAACAGAAGAATTAAAGAAAAATGTTGAAAGTTTTTTAAAGCATTTAGTAAAAGTAGATAAAGACATGATAAAATTAATATTTGAAGGTTGGTCTGTCGTATCAGGGAAATATCCAATATTACCTATAGACTACTGTGGTCTCGTAAGTAAAGATATAACTTTTTTATTTAATGATAATTTTGCTGTTATATTAGAAACTCCGGAAAACTTATTAGATTTTCATTCAGAAATAGTTAACAAAGATTTGGAAGACTTAATACTTTTTGACTATATAGAAGCTGTAGGAAGAAACGACAAAGCAAAACAATCTATATATAAAGGCTGTTTGACAGAATATGAGGAGGATATTTTAAATAAAATTGTTATATCTGAAGATAAAATTAATGCACTTCTAGTAGATATGCTTTCTATACTAATTCCATTAAAATGGGAGCCACATTTAGGATGGTTTATTTTAGGTAAAGAATATTCCCTTGTTTCAACATATGACAAGTGGATTTTACTTGAAACAGAAGGTTTATTAAAGAATTTTATCGTTAAATAAAAAATAAAAACAAAACTATTTCACTTTTAATTTTAAACTTTTTCTAAAAGAGTTTTCAAAATTCAATTTTAAATCAATTCTATATTTTCTATCATTGGTAATCAGAATTATTTACTATATCTCTTTATTAATTTATTATAAATCATAATAAAATCTACTTACTGTTTTTTTATAAAGAATAACTATATGGAGGTTTTAAACTATGGGAATGACTTTAACTGAAAAGATATTAGCTGAACATGCAGGAAGGGATTATGTAGAACCGGGAGAGTTAATAACCGTTAAAGTTGATTTAGCAATTGCTAATGATATAACAGCTCCTTTAGCAATAAAACAATTGGAAAAGTATGGAATAGATAAGGTTTGGGATCCTGAAAAAATAGCACTTGTGATGGACCACTTTTTCCCACCTAAAGATATACTTTCAGCCCAACAGATAAAAATATCTAGGGATTGGGCTAAAAAAATGGGGATAAAAAATTATTTTGAAGGACAAGATAGTGGTGTAATGCATACAATTCTACCAGAGAAAGGATTTATTGCACCGGGAGACTTAGTAATGGGAGCTGACAGTCATACATGCACATACGGAGCTCTAGGAGCTTTCTCAACTGGAGTTGGCTCTACAGATATAGCCTATATTTTTGCTACAGGTGAAACTTGGTTAAAAGTTCCAGAGACTATGAAATTCACATTTTATGGAAAAAGACAGAAATGGGTAGGTGGAAAGGACTTCGTTTTAACTGTGATAGGAAAGATAGGGGTTGATGGAGCTTTATATAGAGCTATGGAGTATCACGGAGAAGCTATAAAGGATTTACCAATTGAAGAAAGATTAACCATAACAAATATGGCGATAGAAGCAGGTGGAAAAAATGCAATAATGGAAGCAGATGAAAAAGTTTTAGAATGGTTGAAAGATAAAACTAAAAAACCTTTAAGAATGATTAAAGCAGACCCAGATGCTAAATACTGTTGTGAGTATGAGTTTGATGCTTCAAAGATAGAGCCAGTTGTAGCAGCACCAAACTTACCTTCAAATGTAAAACCTGTTTCTGAAGTAGCAGGAACACCAATAAATCAGGTATTTATAGGCTCTTGCACTAACGGAAGAATTACTGACTTAAGAATTGCCGCTCAGATATTAAAGGGAAGAAAAGTTCATCCAGATGTTAGATGTATAGTAATCCCTGCATCAGATAGAACTTACAAACAGGCTTTAAAGGAAGGTTTAATAGATATTTTAGCTGAAGCTGGTTGTTTAATAAGCACATCAACATGTGGACCATGTTTAGGTGGTCATATGGGAATTTTAGCTGAAGGTGAGGTTTGTGTATCTACATCAAATAGAAACTTTACAGGAAGAATGGGACATCCTAACAGTCAAGTTTATCTTGCAGGACCTGCAGTAGCAGCAGCATCGGCAGTTTTAGGAAGAATTGCTCATCCTGAAGAAGTAGTTGGGACAAAAGAAGAAGTAGCAGTGTAAAGTATATGGCTAATAAGAAAATTGGAGTTATTTTGTTAAATATGGGAGGTCCAGATAGTCTGGACGCCGTTCAACCTTTTCTTTATAACCTTTTTTCAGATAATGATATATTTCAAATTCCTAAACTAATCCAAAAACCAGTGGCAAAACTTATATCAATATTCAGAGCTAAAAAGGTAAGAAAGTATTATGAGCTTATGGGAGGAAAATCTCCACAGAAAGAACAGACTTTTAAACAGGCTAAAGCTCTACAGGAAAAACTTGGAGATAGATATAAAGTTGTTGTTGCAATGAGATATTGGCATCCATTTACAGAAGAAGCTTTAAAGGAGTTATTAAAAGAAGATTTAGAAAAGATTATTCTTCTTCCACTTTATCCACAGTTTAGCACAACAACAACGGGCTCATCTTTTAACGAGTTTGATAGAGTTTATAAAAAATTTAATCTAAATCTCCCTGTCCAAAAAATCTATTCTTATCATAATCATAAGTTGTATATAGAAGCAATGGTAAAACAGATAAAGGAGCATTTACAAAACTACCAGGAATACTATTTTTTATTTTCAGCTCACTCTTTAC
>JALSPY010000123.1 GCA_026985705.1 Hydrogenothermaceae bacterium
TTACTTTTATTTTTAATATCTGAAATTTTTATAAAATTTTTACTATTATCTTCTTCACAACAGCTCTTTAAATTTATCTGGATTTTTTGGGTTAACTTATTATATGTATCAACGAAGTTTAAAACCTCACCACCAAAACCTTTTTTAAACTTTAGAGCAGTTTCCTTATTTGCAAATGGTATTACACTAGGACTACAGCAAGGAATTGCATCACTTCCAACAACGAAGTAAGCATCAAAGGCAGTTATTGGACTGTCTGTAATAAAATCATAAGTTATAGCACTTACCTTTTGATTTTCATACCTTTGGTGTAAAAGTAAACCACAGTGCTCACAGCAGGCTTCCACTGTCTCGGAATTTTCTAAAATAATTCTGTATGGTCTAGGTCTTGTAATAGGCTTTTCACAGATAGGACACTGTTTTATTAAAACATTTTTCGTTTTCTCCTCTTTATTTAAAATAATTAAACCATACTTTCTCTTTACTTTTTTTTCTTTTTCTAACTCTCTAACGTCTCTATATATTGTCATTTCAGAAACTTTAAAAATCTTACTTAACTCTTTTACGGAAATTTTTTCCTTTTCTTTAAGTATGTCTAAAATTTTTTGTTTTCTATCCATATAAACCTCTTATGTTAACTATAGATTATTCTAAATATAACTACATTCTGAATTATCATTCCGAAAATTGAGTTTATTATTAAGAATAATATAGCTAACACTATTATAAACTGGAAAGGTTTTTGATTATCATTGGGTATACACAGAAAACTGTCTGCTGAATTGTAGGTTATATATAAAGTATAAAATGTTGCAATAAATATAATTACCATACTTAATGGAGAGTTATAGATTAAAGTTATAGATGCTATCCAAAATGGAATAAGGCTTATAACTGCAACCACTAAAGCTCTATATGGGTTTTTAGCTCCTCCAAAAGCTGAAGTTAAAAAGAATGTTAAAACTGCATATATAAATGGTCTTAATATTTCTGAAATATAGTAAACAACTGAAATTGTTAAAATTTTACCAATCTCTTTATTATCTAAAATTTCTTTAAATCTTTCTAAATAGAGAATTAACTGTTGATTATTTTCATTTTTAGCAAACTTTAACATATCTTCGGGAAAGTATAAATCTTTGAAAACTGTCATACCTAAGAAGTGGGTTATTGCAGGTATTAAAGCAAATATTGGAATTAAAAAATATATAGGTTTATACTTCTCTATTTCTTCTAATTTTACAAGCTCCCTTTCACAATAGCTTGTTAAGTTTTGCCATTCTTTTTTAGGATTAATAAGAATTTTAAAAACTTTTTCTAAAATGTTATTCTTCATAATATTCAGCTCCACCATTTTTTGTTTCCCATACTATAACCTTCTGTAAGGTTGGATATTTTTCCTTTATTTTTTCATAAAAATATTTTGCTAAGTTTTCAGCACTTGGAGAAAAATCATATATTTCGTTCATACACTTATAATTAGGTAAAATCTCATCTAAATATTTATCTATCTCAACAAAATCGTATCCCATACCACCTTTATCTAACTTTTCAGCTCTTATGAAAACCTCTATAGTCCAAGTATGACCATGAAGAGGTTCAGGTTTTCCATGGTAATCTGTTAGATAGTGAGCTGATTGAAATTCCTTTTTAACTCTAACAATGTAAGGCATCTTTTCCTCTTTTAACTTTGATTGTTAATAAACTTTATTATAAAGAAGTTAAAAAATAAGAAAAAATATTTTTTTCAATTATACTTATGTATTTTTTACATCCTTTCTTTAGCAAGAATTAGTATTTTATTTATAACCTCCTCAAATGACATATTACCTGTATCTACAATAACACTGTCCTCGGCAGGTCTTAATGGATTTATTTCCCTAGTTTTATCTCTAACTTCTCTCTCCATAAAATTTTTAACAAATTTCTCATAATCAATATTAAAGCCTTTTTCTAAAAGCTGTTTATATCTTCTTTCTATTCTAACTTCAACAGGTGCAGTTAAAAATATCTTTAGCTCTGCATCTGGAAATATTACTGTTCCTGTATCTCTACCTTCTATAACTATGTTTTTATATTTTTCCCCAAACTTTCTTTGTAAATTTACCATGTAGTCTCTAACTTCCTTTATTGTTGCAATCTCTGAAGCTCTTTTTGAAACCTCCTCTTTTCTTATCTCTTCTGAAACATCTTCACCGTCCAAAAGGACTTTCAAACTTCCATTTTCATATATTAGCTGAATATCTGTTTCTTCTATAAGCTTTTTTAAATTTTCCAAATTATTAATATCTATATTTTTCTTTAATGTTTTAAGGGCAAGAGCCCTATACATTGCTCCTGTATCTATGTATGTAAAGCCTAATCTTTTTGCTACTTCTTTAGCAACAGAGCTTTTACCAACACCTAAAGGACCATCAATAGTTATAATCATTAATTATGCCTCTAACTGTTCATTGAAAGTAAAAACTCTCTGTTAGATTTAAACTTAGATAGTTTACTAAGTAAAAATTCCATAGCTTCTACTTCATCCATTGTTGATAAAAACTTCCTTAATATCCATAATCTTTGAAGCTCCCAATCTTCAAGTAATAGCTCTTCCTTTCTTGTTCCAGATTTAGCTATATTTATAGCAGGAAATACCCTTCTTTCCATTAATCTTCTATCTAAGTAAAGCTCCATATTACCTGTTCCTTTAAACTCCTCAAATATAACATCATCCATTCTAGAGCCTGTTTCAACTAATGCAGTTGCGATTATAGTTAAGCTACCTCCATCCTCTATATTTCTTGCAGCTCCAAAGAATTTTTTAGGTCTATGTAAAGCTGTAGCCTCTAATCCACCTGATAAAACTCTTCCTGTTGGTGGGGTGATAGAGTTAGATGCTCTTGATAATCTTGTAATACTATCTAAAAGAATAACTACATCCTGTCCTAACTCAACAAGTCTTTTAGCTCTTTCTACTATAAGCTCTGCTACATGCATATGTCTCTCAGGTGGCTCATCAAAGGTTGAAGCTACAACTTCAGCCCCTTCTCCAACA
>JALSPY010000124.1 GCA_026985705.1 Hydrogenothermaceae bacterium
AGTACTTTCAGTTTTTTGAGGGAAAATCACTTCCACATTAAAAATCTTTGGAAAACTTATAAAAAGCTCTTTAATTTGTCTATTGTTTAAATTAAACGATAATATTCCTACAGTCTCCAAAAGGTTATATATACTGGTATATCCTTTAATTTTTCCTGATAAAACAAGCTCCAAAAATTCTTTGTTAGTTTTATAGTTTTTATCCCACTTATACCTTAAATGAATTATGAAAACATCAGTATCTATAAAGACTTTTTTCATTTATTCCTCTGTCGGCTATAATTTATAGCTTCCTCCCATGTTTCAAAATAAGGCTCTGTATTCTCAAACCATTTTTCCACTTCATCTAAGTTTAAATTTCCTGTTTTCTTACCTTTTTTCATAAGATTTATATACTCTTCCAGAGTTTCATAATTTGAAAGCTGTTTTTTTAGGATTTCTTTTATTATCTGGCTTCTTTTTTTACCTGTTTTTTTTGCTAAGTTTTCTATCTTATTTAAAAGTTCGTCATCTATTCTAATGGTTATTACTGGCATTTTTTACCTCTATTTACTCAGTTATACTATGAATGTATTACAATATATTCTGCAATACAATACATTAACTAACTACTTCCACCATACCAAAGCCTTGACCTGTTTTTGTTCCAATGCCTATTTTGTAAAGTATTTTTAAATCTTCCGGATGTCCTGAAAGCTTAAAAATTCCTGAGCTCCCTGTTAAATACATGACAGGTTTTCCAGTGTTTTCTCTAAAGGATTTAAGTGTATGTTTTACAACCTGTTTTTGCATTTTTATAGGCTCAAATTTTAATGGTTCTTCTAATCCTTTTCCCTTTATATGTGGTGATTTTAGTATTCTATCCATTATTTCATTAAGTTCTTTTTCAAATCTTTCTTCATTAAATAAAACTGGTTTATCATCTTTATCTTCAACTATTATTGGAGAGTTTGTTTTAAATATAACTGTGTTTTTGGTGATAGGTCTCTCATTCAGTAAAACAAACTTTTTAATTTTCCAATTTATCTTTTTTCCATTTATAAGCATACTGTTTTCAGAGCTGAAGTTAAATGTGTTTAATCTTTTTAAACCATTAAATAGTGCAATTATAAACCTATAGTCTGAAGAAGATATAAAAAGTGAGGAGTATCCGTTTGATATAATTATCTTATCTTCTATAGTAAATTTTTCATCTATTTGTATTAATGCCTTTTTTATCTCTTTTTCTTTTGGAAAGACAAGGTTAAAACTAAAAGGTTTAGTTATCTGTTGATTATAGAAAAACTCTTTGTAATCTCTATCGGATTTTTTTAAGGCTTCTTTAATTAGTGATATAACTCTATGTCTGTATAGAAATGGGATAATATTTGCTTTTATTAAAATTTTTATCCTCATAAAACTCTCCGAGGTCATATGAAAAAAATTATTTCAATAACTTTTATCATAGAATAAACGATTTTTAGAAAAATGAAAAGTGTTTTTTTACATTTAGACAAAGCAGTTAAAAATTCCTTTATATTCCGCTATTTTCATACAAAACATAAATACAAGCTCTCATTCTAATATAGATATAATGAAAAAATAAGAAAAACACAATAATTGGAATATTAATAAAAATGAATATCATATTTAATAAAGAATAATGTTGGTTTATTAAATGAGATATAAAAAATTATGAGTATACAATACAATTTAATACTGTATTTAAAAAATTTGGAATATATGAAATGGAAATATTATTTAAGTGGAATATTAAAGAAAAACCTGAAGACTTTATTGTTAAAGAAGTAGCAGAATATCCCTTCAAAAAAAATGGAAAGTATTTTTTATACCTCTTAATAAAGAGAAATATGAATACAAAGGAGATAACAGCTTCATATAGATTGTGGTATGCCGGTTTGAAAGATAAAAATGCTCTAACATTCCAGTATGTTTCATCTGATAAGTATTTAGGAGAAGTAATAAGACAAAGGATAGATAAAGAAACTTTTTTTATTATGTATTTTTTAGGAAGAATAAGTAAGAGGGTTAAAATAGGTCATTTAAAGGGAAACAAATTCTCTATTAAGTTGAAGGGTAATTCAATAGAGTTAAAAGAATGGTTTATAAACTATTACGATTTACAGAGAATAGAAAGAAATTTAAATAAAGGAAAAAAACTACTGTTAACTTTATCTGAAAATAAGAGTTGGAAAAAACTAAAGTGGTTGGAAAATTTTTATATAGAGGCTTATTTAAGTTATATTTGGAATAAATCATTGGAATTATATTTAATGGAAAATTTTGAAGGGTACTTTATCAAAGAAAAAAAGTTTAAATTCTTTATTCCTTACACAAATTACAGTTATCTATTTCAAAATATACAAAAGTTTTGGCCTATTTTAGGATATAAAGTAAAACTAAATGATGTTGAAAAACTATTTTATAGAAAGGTTTTGACAGAGGAAGGTCTAGATTTTGACAGTTTAATAAAAAAACTAAAATCTTTAAAACTTAAGGGAGATTATAGAAAAACCTTTTTGAAAGCAGAAGATATAAAAGTTAATAAAGAGAGAATAGAATTTTTCCTTCCAAAAGGAGCTTATGCCACTATGTATTTAAAACATATATATTCAAACTTTTAAAATCATTAAATCATCAAAAGTTTTTATTTTTTAACTTTTTGATTATAAAAGAAATATCTATAACTGTTAAAATTTTTTTTAACTAGAAAAAAGGGAGGATTATATATTGGGTGTTTTAAGATTTCTGACAGCAGGAGAAAGTCATGGACAAGCTTTAACTTCAATAATAGAGGGAATACCTTCAAACTTAAAAATTT
Organism: Hydrogenothermaceae bacterium; assembly: GCA_026985705.1. Classification (GTDB taxonomy): domain Bacteria; phylum Aquificota; class Aquificia; order Aquificales; family Hydrogenothermaceae; genus QNZC01. The sequence continues at coordinate 2,822 of JALSPY010000124.1, forward strand.
CGTCTGATTTTATTAATAGAGAATTAGCTAGAAGGCAGAAGGGCTATGGTCGTGGCGGAAGAATGAAAATAGAAAAGGATAAAGTTGAAATTTTATCCGGAGTTAGATTTGGATTAACTTTAGGTTCACCTATTACACTTTTAATAAAAAATAAAGATTGGGAAAACTGGACAGATATTATGGCAGTTGAGGGAAATAAAGTAGATAAAAG
>JALSPY010000125.1 GCA_026985705.1 Hydrogenothermaceae bacterium
ATTTACTTAAGGAAACCTCTCTATAAATGATTATTTGAAATGATAATTTTCCCCTTTTTTATACTTCCCTTTTCTATGTCTATATCTATCTCCTCAACAGAAAGATTATTCCCATTTAATAATTTTAAAAATCTTATAAACTGATTACCTGAAGTATTTTCAAATAAAATTTCAAATTTACCTTCATCTATCTTTTTTAGCGAGTAAGGCTTCAAATTAGCTTTTTTAGAAATCTCAGATATAAAATCTAAATTCGTTTTTTCCGTCGATAAAAACTGTCTCTTAAAAGATAAATATTTCTCTGTAAGTTTTATAAGCTCATAATAATTTTGGAATTCCTTATTAATTCTTTTTTCCACTTCCTTTTTTTTGTCTAGTATAGGTAGAAGTAAACCGAACACTCCAATAATGACAACTAAAGAATAGAAACCTATCAGCAAAATTAATCTTTCTCTTCTATCTAAAGAGTTGAGAAATAAGATTAATTTATTCATACTTAGCCTCAATTTTAAATTTTAATTTTTCTGACTGATTTAGATAGGTTTCTTCATTTTCTATGGAGAAATATTTAGCTAATACTTTTTTAAATTCTTTAAACTGAATTTCATTTGTAGCTACTCCCTCTATAAAAACTCTATTTGGGGAAATATGAACCTTTTTTATACTTTCAACACCTGAAGATTTAACTGATTTTCCTACCTGCTCTAGAATATATATTCCATCTAACTTTTTTCTTCCTTTAGTCTTTAGATTTTTGAGTATCCCTTTCGCCTGTAAAAGAGGAGAGTATATCTTTCCAGACTGTCCCCAGTATTTATAAAAAATCTCCTTCTGTTTATCTTTTATCTTTTTTAATTCATAATTCTTTAGCTGAAAATTTATAAAAAACACTAAATTCAAAATAATTAAACTTAAAGTTAAGTATGTTAAAGCCTTTATATTACTTTTAATAAAATCTGTATCATTCTTTTTAAGAAAATCTACACCTATATCATAGATGGGTTTTATTAATAAACCAAATGCAACATTATTATATGGCTCACCTGTTGGGTTGTTTAAAACTTTATTATTGAAATTGTGCTCTTTTATATTCCCAGATATATAAGCATCTTCTTCTATACTACTAACACTGTCTATAACTCTTACCTCTTCAGGAAAACTGTCATTAAATCTGAGCTTTAAAATATAACTGTTTGTAAAATGATATATAATTCCCTCTGTAATACCGTTAAATTTAGCAACCCTTATTAAAGAGAATATTTCAGTATCAACAACTGAGTTTTCAGGAAAGTTTTTTATCTCATCTTTTTTTGTTATAACACAAAAAACATCTAATTTATTTTCAGTTTGCTTTGCTATATATCTATACTCTATCTCTTTAAGATTAATCGGTAAATCAAGCTCTAGCTGAGTTTTTAAGGTTTTTTCTAAATAATCAGTTTTTTTTATTGGGAAAGTATATCTTCTAAAAGTAAGTTTTGATGAGGGTATAGAGTATATTTCTAATGCTACTTTTTTATCAGTAATATTTTGGTGAATTTTTATATCCTTTTTTATAGGATTAATATCTCCAATAAGGTAATTATTAAGCTCTGTATCTATACCTTTAATTATCACATTTATACCAATACAAGTAATTATTTAATAAATAAAATATTAACAAATTTTAAATATATTTTTTCTCTATCCACTCCATCATTTCATTATGTGTCCTAAATTATCCTTTTTTTTATTCTTCTATAAGCTCTATTCCTTGTTTCCCTGTTAATTTCCCTTTGTATTCTTCTACTTTCCATTCTAATAATCTCTCTGAAGCCCCCCTCTTTATAATATTTCCACCATCTAAGTAATGTTTTGTAGTGAACAGGAATGAAATTACGCACTTCTTTTAAAGTTAATTTATGATTTCTTAGAAGAGTAATTAACATTTGTAATCTCATACTTAATTTTTATATTTTAATTTTTCTCTAACTATATTAGAAAATCTATCAACTTTATAGGACCACACTACGGATTAGGATTAAGAAATTCTGCGGAAGTTGCTTTGTTTATGGAAAATGCTAAAATTTTTATTGGTAGGTGTTCACCATGTACTGAACCGATACAAATGATTGACAGATTAAGAAATTTTTTTTATACTATTAACTGTTATTTTTCGGAGCGTAGCTCAGGTGGCAGAGCACGTGCCTTGGGAGCACGGGGTCGCAGGTTCAAGTCCTGCCGCTCCGACTTTATTTGGGCCCGTAGCTCAGCTGGATAGAGCAACGGACTTCTAATCCGTAGGTCGCAGGTTCGAATCCTGCCGGGCCCACCATATTAATGGAAGGATTGCCGCGGGGTAGAGCAGTCTGGTAGCTCGCCGGGCTCATAACCCGGAGGTCGCGGGTTCAAATCCCGCCCCCGCAACTTTAACAATTATTATAATTTTCAAAAAAAATGGTATAATTTTCAAAAAAAAATGGGACACCACCACCTTTGCAAACCTTTATCACAAGCTAATTAGAAAACTGTCCCAAAAACTTGACAAAATGCTTTTTCACTTTTTCAGAAAAAATGGGACATTTTGAATATAACAGAAAATATAAAAATGTTATAAGCTAGGAATATCAACATTCCGAAATATCCCTATATATCCCTAAAAATCCCGGAATTTAATTTTTGACTGTCCCAAAATCAAAGATTTGTGGACATATGAGGACAACAGAAAGAGAAAAAGATGAAATAGTTAGTGTGTAAAGTATGTTAAATCTAATAACATATGATTTGTTTTAAAACATACTTTAATGGACAACTGTTTATTTGAAGTAGGAAATAGAGACGAAGCAACTTTTTTTAAATCTACTAAATAAAATACCAGATAGTTCAATGTATGAGATAGATAGATATAAAGTGTATGAATTTTTGAATATTAATAAATATTATGTAAAGAAATTTGTAAATAAAAATGATGGATTATATTCATTTTTAAGAGATAGATTAGCAAGTTTAAAGAGGGAAACCAAAGGATA